>JBAXRL010000006.1:0-22242 GCA_037131205.1 Actinomycetes bacterium
GGTCCATCGAGGTGCGGCCCTGCATCTGGTCCAGGGAAAGGCCGAGGATCCGCTCGGCGGCCGGGTTGGCCGCGACGATGCTCCCCACCGCGTCCTGGTAGACGACGCCCTGCGCCATGCTCTCGAAAAGGCTGCGGTGTTGCTCCTCACTCTCGCGCAGCGCCTCTTCCGCCTGCTTGCGCTCGGTGATGTCGCGTTCGATATACAAAACGCCAGTTGGATTATTGCTGACATCGCGCAAAATATTGGCATTTGCCTCAGCATAAAAACAACTTCCATCTTTGCGTACCATCAAGTATTCGGCAGCACCGGTTAAATTACCATTGAACATTTCGGTCATCAAATAAAGCGCCTTTTCGTGATAATCCGGATGGACAAATTCCATGGTGTTTCTGCCTAAAATCTCATCTGCCGAATCATATCCCCACATAGCAACAGCTCTTGCTGTTACAAACTGTATTGTTCCATCCAGTGCAGTATAGGCAATGCCATCGGGTGAAGTTTCAATAATCCTCCGAAATCCCTCTTCGCTTCTTTGTAGAGCTTCTTCTGCCTGTTTGCGTTCGGTGATGTCCTCCGAAACGCCCTCCATCCACCCTTTTTCCCTGACAAGCTTCGCCGAAAAGCGCATCCAGATCATCGAGCCGTCATTCTTCCGGAAACGCGCTTCATAGTTATGTAGTTCACCATGAGCCTGCAAAAGAGAGATCATTTCGTCGCGGGCATGGGCATCGACATATCGTTCCTCTATGCTGAAGGGCTTCGCCAGTAACGAAGCTCTATTCGGATATCCGAGAAAGTGGGAAACGGTATCGTTTGCATCCAGTAAAAGGCCTGTTTGCATGTCTGTCCGAAAGAGGCCTACTTGGGAATTGAGAAAGATATTCCTGTAGGCTTCCTCGCTCTCCCTCAGTGTTTCTTCCGCTATCTTGCGCTCGGTGATGTCCCTTTGAATCCCGATATAGGCAACGATTCTACCATCAGGATCGTTAAGTGGCATCACCTTATACTCGCAATGAAAAGTCGAACCATCCTTCCTTCTGTTCAGCGATTCGCCAACATATGTGCTCCCGGATTCAACTGTTCTATACACTTCTTGCTGAATCTGCGCAGAGGTTGGTTCGGCATTGAATATGTCCGGCATTCTTCCTTTGAGCTCGTCCAGTGTGTAGCCATGCAGTTGTTCCCCCGCCTTGTTCACATAGGTTATGGAAAAATCGAGATCAGAGACAGTGATCGCATCCGATATGTTCTCTGTGATAGAGCTCAGAAAGCGAATCTGCTCCTCGGCGCGCCTGCGCGCGGTGATGTCGGTGAGCATCGCAAAAGACCCCTCGAAGGCGCCGGCGGCATCGAAGATCGCCTTGGCGGAGATGAGCGCCCAGCTCTGGCCGCCGTCCTTGCGGCGAAAGCAGCGCTCGTAGACGGCGTCTTCTCCGCGCGCGCGGATGCTCATCTGCGCCTGATGATCGGCGAGCTGCTCCGCGTCGAGAAACGCGGCGAACGGTTGCCCGACCATCTCCGCGATGGTGTAGCCGAGCCGGGCCGCCATCTGCTGGTTGACGAGCGTCATGCGGGCCTCGCTGTCCAGCACGATGACGCCCTCGACGGCCGTCTCCACGATGCGCCGGTACTGCGCCTCGCTCCGCCGGAGCGCTTCTTCCGCCCGCATCTGCTCGGTGACGTCCTGCACGACGCCGATTGAGCGCAGCGGCCGCCCCTGGGCGTCGAAGTCGCTGCGACAGGTCTCGCGCACCCACTTGACGCGCCCGTCCTTCATGAGCAGGCGATGCGTGACCGCGTACGGCTGCCTGCTCTCGAGCGACGCGCTGTAGGCGCGGTCGACGGCCTCGCGGTCGTCGGGGTGGATGGCGTCGAGAAAGGCCTCGTAGGAGGCGCCGAAGCGCGCCGCATCGATCTCGAAGAGCGCGAAGATGCCCTGCGACCAGTGCAGCCGGTCGTGGACCAGGTCGAGCTCCCAGCGGCCGAGGCGGGCGATGCTCTGGGCTTCTTCGAGGCGCGCCTCGCTCTCGCGCCGCGCCGCGCTCTCCTGCTCCCGACGGAGCGCGGCGAGGCCGAGCTCGCCGAGCAGGCCGACGAAGTCGGCGAGAAAGCCGAGGGTCTGCGCCACGCGTTCGTGCGCGAGCACGGGCACGCGCGAGAGCGCCTCCAGGTAGGCCGCCTCGTCGAAGCCCAGGCGCTGGGCGCGCGCGCGGAAGGCGGCCACGTCGACGACGTCGTCGTCGTAGAAGAACTGGCCGGTGAAGAGGTTGCCGAGGTGCTCGCCGGCGATCACGAGGGGGAAGGCGACGTCCCACAGACCGCTGGCGCACTGGTGGGCGACGTGCCGGGGCGCCTCCGGTCCGTGCAGACCGTCGCTGAGGCGCCGGCCGAGGCGCGCGTCGCTCTCGCGGCAAGCCTTCAGCGTGTCGGCGTGGACGCGGTGGAAGTCCTTGCAGATGTCCTGCCAGCCGGCCGACACGAGCACGGCGCCGCCGGGGTCGAGGACGGCGAGGCCGAGGTCGCCGGCGGCGGCGAAGCTTTCGCACATGCGCTGCAGGCGTTCGAGATCGACGAGGTCGGCCAGAGTGTGCGTGGTGGCCTGCATGCGTCGTCCCCTCACGTCGTCCCTCACGTCGCTGCCGCTCCCGCGGCGCTGTCGCCGACCGCGAGCGTCCCTCCTGTCCACGCCTGCAGCGTGGGGCCCAAGCATACCCCTCGCCGGGGTTGCTCCGCAGCATCGCGTGACAGCTATCGGCGTGCCGGCACGCGCAGTCGAGCCGGCCGCGCGTCGTCGGGCGGCACGTGCCCGTCCGCCGCGGCCGTGGGAGCCGCCGCGGCTCAAGGATCCGTGAACACGAACCCCTGCGCGAACCCGCGCTCGCAGGCGGCGACCACGCCGGCGTCGTAGAGGCTGCCGGCGCCGGCGCGCACCTCCGCCAGAGCAGCCTCGAGGCCGAGCGATGGCCGGTAGGGCCGGTGGCTGGCCATCGCCTCGACGACGTCGGCGACCGCGAGGATGCGCGCCTCGAGGAGGATCTCCTCGCCCTTCAGTCCGCGCGGGTAGCCCGAGCCGTCGAGGCGCTCGTGGTGCTGGGCGACGATCTCGGCGACCGGCTGGCGGAAATGGATGGCGCCGAGCAGCTCGCGGCCCGCCTCGGAGTGCTGCTTGATGAGTTCGTACTCCACCTCGCTGAGTGCTCCGGGCTTGCTGAGGATCTCGGCGGGCACGGCGATCTTGCCGATGTCGTGCACCTCCGCGGCGAAGGCGAGACCTTCGCGCGCCTCCTCATCGAGGCCCAGCTCGACGGCGATGGCCGCGGCCAGCGCGGCGACGCGCCGCTCGTGGGCGGCCGTGTAGGGGTCGCGCAGGCCGACGATCGCGCCCATCGCCTTCACCGTGTCGTGCAGCTGCTCGTGCAGCTGCGCGGCGCTCCGTCCGAGCGCCTCTTCCGCCTGCTTGCGCTCGGTGACGTCGCGCACCACAGACAGGATGTGGGGCTCCCCGTCAACCTCGATGAGGGCGCCCGCGTAAAGACATCGCAGGACGTCGCCCGACCTGATCCGGAAGCCGAGCTCCATGTCGCTCACGCTGCCGTCGCTCTGCAGGGCGGCGATGCAGCGCTCGCGGTCGCCCGCTTCCGCCCACAGATCGAGCGCGATCGTAGAGCTGCCGAGCGCTTCGTCCCTCTCGAACCCCGACAGCTTGGTGAACCCCTCGTTGACCTCCACCACGCGCCCGTCGCTCACCGCGGTGATGAGAACCGCGTCGGGGCTGCCGTGAAACGCCTTGGCGAACTTGTCCTCACTCAGCCGCAACGCCGCCTCGGCCTCCTTGCGCTCGGTGATGTCGATCAATGTGCTGAGCATTCCAACTACGGTCCCATGGAGGTCCGTGAGCGGCCTCGAGCTGTTCAACACAGTGATGATCGTACCGTCCTTCCGTCGCAGCCTGTGTTCGTAGTTGATGAGTCGCCCGCCGGAAAGCAGCTCCTGGTGGGCCGGCAAGACAACGGTCGGATCAGCATCCACCTCTGACATGCTCATGTGCAGGAGCTCCTCCCGTGAATAGCCCAGGAGGTCCAATCCGGCTTGATTGGTATTGATGAAGCTCTTCTTGCTGTCAAACACGTAGACTGCCGCTATCGATTCGTCGAAGATGCCGCGGTACTTCTCCTCACTCTCGCGCAACGCCGCCTCGGTTGCCACTTGCCTGGTGACGTCTCGCAGCGTGACCAAGCTGCCGCTGAACGCGCCACGGCTGTCCTCCAAAGGGACCACGCTCACCGTGGTGCTGCGCCCCGCCGCCGAGATGATCGTCGTGTCGCCGTCGCTGAAGACCGCACCCGCGAGGTACTCGGCCACAGCGGGCCATGCGGACAGGGCGGCGCGGACGTCGGTACCTATCCAGCCCTCGCGGGCGCCTCCGATGATGCGGCCGGCGGCCGGGTTCGCATCGAGGATGCGACGCTCGGTGTCGAGCACGAGCAGCCCGTCCTCCATGCGTTCGACGAGCTTGTGGCGGGCCACAGGCACCAGGTCGAGGAGCCGGAAACGCACGAGGGCCAGCACCAACAGCGCTCCGCTGATCGCGAGCGTGATCGAGGGATCCACGCCCGGCAGGACATCCGGGTTCGAGAGGTAGACGATCTCCGCGGCCCACGGGATCGCCACGGCTGCGATGACGGCCACACTCTGCCGACGGTAGGACGCCCTGGCGCGCAGCGCGAACCCCACGAGGATCGCGATGGAGAGCAACACGAGGGCGTAGTTGTACAGCGCGACGACCAGGTACAGCCACCCGTGCGAGTACGCGAGGAGGTTCATGCCGCCCGGCACGACACTGAAGTCGGTCCAGATCAGATGGCGCCACCCGTTGGTGGCGGCGGCTGCGACACCGACGGCCGGCGCCACGAACAAGGCGCCGAGCGCCCAGCCCGGCAAGCGGCGACGCTCCGTGTACTCCAACGAAAAGAGCAGGAGGAAGGTGCAGACGGTCATGTTCCCGACATACGCGACTTGTGCCCAGAGAACGTGAGCCGGTATTCCGGTCGCGGAGGCCTCCATGGCGTCGAAGAAGCACCACCACGCGGCGGCAAGCAGCATGAGCAGCAACCACAGGCCGCCCGGGGATGAGCGCCGCCGCCACGCCAGGACCATCGCGGCGGCGGCCACCACAGCCGCGCTGAGGTAGATCGCGCTGTACACCGTCATCTGGAGCGCCAAGCGGCCTCGCCGTCGGTCAGGGCCTGCTCAGTCGTCTGCATGGTCACCGGCCACGGCGTCGCCGCCGCCGCGCTTGGCTGCGTAGAGCGCTTCGTCGGCGCGCCGCAGCAGGTCGTCCGGGAACTCGCCGGGAGTCCACTGCGCGACCCCGGCGCTCACCGTGACGCCGCGCCGCGCGAGCGCTTCGCGCGAGCGCACCGCGGCCAGCACGCGCTCGGCGAGCCCGCGCGCGCCGCCGAGGTCGATGCCCGGCAGAAGCAGGCTGAACTCGTCGCCGCCGAGCCTGCCAGGCAGATCCTCGACGCGGCACAGGGCGTCGAGAAGCGCGGCAAAGCTCGCGAGCACCTCGTCGCCGGCCTCGTGACCGGCGCTGTCGTTGGCACGCTTGAAGCCGTCGAGGTCGAGGGCGACGAGGGCCAGGGGGCTGCCGTGACGGCGCGCCAGGGAGACCGCCTTCTCGAGGGCCTCGTAGAAATGGCGGCGGTTGGCGAGGCCGGTGAGATGGTCGGTGGCGGCGATGCGGGTGATGGCGGCGTTGGCCTCCGCGAGCGCGGTGGTCTCGCTCACCAGCTCCTCGTTCATGTGAGCCAGCTCCTGGCTCCGCTGCTGGAGCTCCTCTTCCGCCCGTCTACGCTCGGTGACGTCTCTGGCCGTGCCCTGAAAACCGACCACGTCGCCGGCCTCGTCCTTCAAAGGAACGGCGCTTGACGTGTGCCGGGACCATGACCCGTCGAGGCGCCGCACGCGGTACTCGACGCCCTCTTGCCGCTGCCCCGTCTCGATCGCCGCATGCAGGAACACCATGCACCCCGCCAGATCGTCGGGATGGACGAAGTGCTGGAACGGCTGCCCGACGACCTGGTCGAGCGGGTGCCCGAGGAGCGCGGTCCAGGCGGGGGAGACGAAGGTGAACACCTCGTCCGCGCTGAGCGTATAGATGATGTCGTGGCTGTTCTCGATGAGGAGGCGATGCTTCTCTTCGCTTTCGCGCAGCTCAGCGGTCAATCGCTCAGCCATGCGCCGCGCATTGGCGCGCGTGCTGAGCAAGGACAGCGTCAGCCCGAACAGGAGCAGGCTGATGATCGTCCCGCCGAAGAGAACCAGCAAGGCGCCGCCGTAGTCCACCGACGCCGCGAGCTGAGTGACGCGCAGCGTCCAGCGGCGCCCGGCGTAGTCCACGGGGATCAGCCGGGTAACCAGCGCCGTGGAAGCCGGCGGCCGGCGGCCGGCGCTCTGAGTGTCGTAGAGCAAGGCATCCGCGGATACCACGTCGCCATCGTAGATCTGCAGAACCATCCTGCCCTTCTGCTTGGCATCCCAGCTACGCAGGGTGGCGCGCATCAGATCGGTCATCCGGTACGGACTGTAGACCCAGCCTTCAAGAGCGGCGCGACGCTGCTGGACGGTGTCGATCGGCGACCCATGACGGTACACCGGGACGTACATCAAAGCGCCGGCTTGAACGTCCTCGCCGGTCTCCTGCACCAGGACGACCTTCCCGGAGAGCGCCGCGGTGTTCTCATCCCGCGCCCGTTCCATCGCCGCGCGACGCACGGGTTCGGAGAGCATGTCGTAGCCGAAGGCGCGCAGGTTCCGATCCGAGAAGGGTTCGAGGTAGATGATCGAGGAGTAGGTCTCCCTCTCGCCGGCGGGCGTCACCTGGTAGTCCGGGAAACCCTCGCGGCGAATCGCGCGGACGTGCGCGGCCAGTCGCTCGCGGGGAATCACCAGCGCATAGCCGATGCCCTGGATGGCGGGCGTCTGCTGTGCGTCCTGGAGGCGCCGGACGAAGGCCCGCCACTCCTCGCGCGAAACCGTCTCCGTGGCATCGAAGAGCGCCGCGCCACTGCGCAGGATCAGGGCGTTGGCGGCGAGCCGATCAACGATCTTGCGCTGGATCTCGTTGCAGGTAGAGTCGAACTCGCGCCGCGCGACAGCTTCCACATCCGCTTTGATGGAGAGCGAGAGGAACACGGTGAAGCTCAACCCGGCCACCAGCAAGACCACAGCGCCCCAGAGATAGCGCGGCGCTATGCCGCGCAGCAGATCGATCATCCGGGCGCGCCTGGATGATGGTTCAGGGTGCGGGTGTTTGGCGGCGGCCATCAGGCGCGCCGTGGGAGACTGGCCGCTGTCGCCGGCGCCTGGGCGCTGCGGCTCACGACTCACTGAAGACGAAGCCCTCCGCGAACACGCCCTCGCAGGCGGCCACGGCGGCGGGGTCGTAGCGCACGCCGCCGCCGCCGCGCACCTCGGCGAGGGCGGCCTCGAGGCCGAGCGCCGGCCGGTAGGGGCGGTGCGAGGCCATCGCCTCGACAACGTCGGCGACCGCGAGGATGCGGGCCTCCGGCAGGACGTCCTCGCCGACGAGCCCCGCGGGATAGCCGGAGCCGTCCAGGCGCTCGTGGTGCTGCAGAGCCATCTCGGCGACCGGCCAGGGGAAGTGGATCGCCGAGAGGATCTCGAAGCCGGCCCGGGCGTGCCCCTTGACCAGCTCGAGCTCTATCGTCGTGAGGCGCCCCGGCTTGGCGAGGATCTCGGCGGGGATGTTGACCATGCCGACGTCGTGCAGCAGGCCGGCTACGCGCAGGCCCTCGGCGCGCTCCTCGCCGAGCTCCATGCGCAGCGCCATGGCCGCCGCCAGCTCGCCGACGCGGCGCTGGTGGCCGCCGGTGTAGGGATCGCGGACCTCGACGGTGCGCACGAGCGCGGCGATCACCCCCTCGGTGATGGTCCGCTGGGCGGCGAGGCTCTCGGTGAGTCCCCGCTCGGCCTGCTTGAGCCCGCTGACGTCGCTGACCACGTGCACGCCGCCGGAGGGGCGGCCCGCCTCGTCGGTGAGCGGCCGGAAGGTGACGCGCAGCCAGCGGCCGTCCTGCTCCCGGATGCTCGTCTCGGTCTGCCCGGACGCGAGGGCGCGCTGCTGCGGGCAGTCGGGCAGGAAGGCGGCGGCGCCGTGGAAGACCTCGTAGCAGGGCCGCCCGACGATGTCCTCGAAGGGGCGGCCGGTGAGCGTCGTCGTGGCGGCGTTGCAGCGCAGCACCAGGCCCTCCCCGTCGAAGAGCGCGACCGAGTCGCTCATCGCGTCGAAGGTCTGGCGCCACTGGCGCGCGGCGGCGGCGAGGCGCTGCTCGGCCTGTTCGCGCTCGGTAATGTCGAGGGCGATCTCGACGACAGCGATCACGTTTCCCTGCGCGTCGAATATGGGCTCGCCCTTCTCATCCCACATCCGGCCATCGGGGGTGTGCATGATCGTGTGTTCCGAGCGCTTTGTCTCAAAAGCCCTCAGCGTTGGGCAGTGCTCGCAGGGCGCGAGGGGATCCCCCCAGAAGGCGTGACAGGCGTGGCCGATCATCTCTTCTGGCGATCTGCCCACGGATCGTGCGGCCGCGGCGTTTGTCCAGAGGATCCTGAGGTCCGCGTCCACCAACGCGATATTGGTGGTGATGCCTTCGAGAATCGCGCTCTTCTGCGCCTCACTGGCCCGCAGCGCCTCGTTTGCCTGCTGGAGCTCCGCGGTTCGTTCATCGACGCGGCGCTCAAGCTCGAGCCGTTCAGTCCTGAGCTCCTCTGCGGTCCTCATCCGCAGCATGATCTCGCGGATGACCAGGTATACGCCGAAGCAGACGGTGATGTACCCGAACGCCCGGACGACGATCATCTCGGTTTCAAGGGTCGTCTTCAGGCCAAGGAGGGTCGCCACGTGCGAAACCCCGAAGAGGAAGAATCCGGCGCCGATGTAGAGCGGGGTCGCGGAACGGATCTTCACGTACCCGATGACGCTGATCGCCACGATCGCGACGCAGAGTATGAGATTGACCAGCGTGACGAGATCAAAGAGCGGGTGCATGGGTCGCCTCCTCAGCCGCCGCCGGCGTCCACTGCGCGACCCCGCTGCTGACCGTGACGCCGCCCAGCGGCCGGCTCTCGGGCGTCTGGACGAGCTCGAGGTCGTCGAGCTTCTTCCTGGCGGTCGGCGCCTGCGGCAACAGTTCGAGCAGGTCGGCCAGAGCGTGCTCGACGGTCCGCATGCGTCCTCCCTCCCTCACCTCGTCCCGCGCCCTCGGCGCTGTCGCCGTAAGAGAGCGTCCATACCGTCAAGGCCCCCAGCGGGGGGAATGAGTATACCCCCCGCTGGGGATGTCCCGCAGTGCTGTCACGATGAGGCGATCACTCCTCCTCGAACCCGAGCTCGGCGAATTTCAGCGTCCGCGCGTTCTCGGTCACGTCCATCACGGTCTTGCTGGGGACGCCATCGGCGGCCTCGGCGGCGGGGATTACTTGACGTTCGACACGCAGGGCGACGCGCGCGGGCAAGCGACCCGCGGCCGGTGAAGATGGGAGCGTGGAAGGGCTATTTTCCCCTCAGACAAGGCCGTGGGTGGCGAAAGCCGCCAGGGAGACTCATCTTACCGATTTGCACTACCCCGCCCTGGCGGCCCCGGCGGACGGGCACGCGCCAGCCGGCGGGCGCTCGCCGCAGCGACTGCGAAGGGCGTGGAGACGTCGCCGGCTTTCCCGGTCAAAGGCCGAGACGTGACCAGCAGGCCTGGTGTTGTCCACTTGCCAGACGCGCACCGGTTGCAGAAGACAGCCACCCTCCCCGACCTTCAAGTTCCGCTGCCTGGCTGAAGATGCTCATGGCGGGCGGGTAGACTGACCCCAGAGAGCCGCCGCGCCAAGGCTGGAGTCTGGATGTCCGACAAGCGGAACATGCGCTACCCCGATGGAAGGGAAGTCGAGACGCAGTCTGTGAGCAACCGATCTACGACTGCGGTGTCACACCCCACTGATCCCGGGCCTGACGTGAGGGCGATCGGTCCCTATCGCGAGGCGGCCCTCCGACGGGCCGTGCTCGAACGCCTTGAGGACGGTATCTGGTACGCCGAGATCGAAGAGCTTCCGGGAGTGTGGGCCGATGGTCCTGACCCTGCATCCTGCATCGAGAGCCTCCGAGAAGTCATTGAGGAATGGGTCGTCTTGAAACTGCGCGACGGAGACGTGGACTTCCCCGTCCTGGACGGCGCCGATCTGAACCGGCGCTGAGGGGATGTCCACTCCGGCGTCCATCCCTCGCAAACGCCTCGTTGCGATACTCAAGGGCCTGGGTTTTCAGGGACCCGTCGGTGGCGGGTCGCACGACTTCATGAAGCGGGGCGCTTTCGAGCTTCACATCCCGAACGAGCACGGCTCCCAGACAGACAGGCGGCTCTTCCGTGCCTCTCAGCGTCGCTGCCAGCAAGACGCTCACGCGCGCAGGGCTCTCCGAGAGCGAGGCCTTTGGCCAAACTGGGCGTCGAGTAACTCGGACAGCAAACACATAGTCGCGGAGAGAGACGCAGTCGGGACAGGTCCCAGGCACGCGTGTCGCTGGGCCCGATCTCGGGTCGCGGGTCCGCGAGCTCCCTTCTATTCCTCCTCGAACCCGAAGTCCGAGAACTTCAGCGTCCGTGCGTTCTCGGTCACGTCCATCACGGTCTTGCTGGGGACGCCATCGGCGACCTGGGCGTCGATCTCCAGCTTCACGCGTACCTTGGCTCCCGTGAGCTTGGTGAGGTGCTCGACGACATGCTCGACGACCTCGGGCACCTGCTTGTTGAGTCGAGTCGGATCGAGCTCGACGACGCCGTAGAAGCGGCGGGCGAGCTTGGGCGCGGGAGGGGCTGCCGAGCCGGAGGCAGCGCCGCCGACTCCGATGCCGGCGCCCCCGGACTCGCCACCCAGTCCATCCCCGCCCCGCAGCGGCTGCTCGCCGGGCGGCGTGAAGATCCTGCCGCCCTGATCGGTGAGCTCCCGATCGGCGGCCGCATCCGCGTCGAACTGCGCCAGCGCAGCATCCGGCCGCACCAGCACGCTCTCGTCGTTCAGCATGATGCTCGTGGTGGCGTTGCCGGCGGTCGCAAGATCGAGGAAACGGCCGTCGGCGTCGACGGCCTGCGCATAGGCGAAGGTCTCCGCCTGCCAGCTCAGCGAGCTCACGGCCTGGCGCACCGCCTCAAGGAACACCTGCGAGTCCTTCAGCCGCGGCAGGTAGAGGTACTGGCCGAAGTACTCCCAGACGCGCTTCAGGTTGACGAACGGAAGGCCGTCGGGCCACAGGGGAACCCGGTCGAGCTCCATCCGCAGCAGCACGCCGGCGTACTGCGCCGCGAGGGTACCGTCGTTGACCATCTTGCGGCTGGCGCGCTCGGCGAGCGTGCCCTGGCCGCCGACCTTGGTCTCCTGCCAGACGACCTCGGGCGCGTCCTTGTCCTGGCTCGGCACCAGCAGCCACTGGTAGGTCTCGGGGATGCGCTGGTGGGCGGCTTCGGAGGCAGCCTTGCGCTGTCCCTCGGCCTGCCTTGCGGCGTGGGGCGTGAGGCCGAGCATCTCCTTGTCGTTCTCGATGGAGGTCCAGGCGAGGTACTGGCGCAGCGCCTGCTCGAGCTCGCCGAGGCGCGTCGTATCGGGCGCGAGGAAGACGACCATGTTGCGGTAGCGCCGCGGCCCGCTGCCGTGGCGCTCCAGGATCTGCGCCGCGGCCGCCCTAGCCGCCGTGCCGTCGGTCTTGCTGGTGTGCGGATGCTCCGGCCCAAGGATGACGAGGCGGGCGCGGTCCTCGTCGGCGACGTCGCCGTCGCTCCCCGGAGCGACGTGCACGCCGGCGAAGTCGCCGCGCGCCTTCTGCTCGCGCAGGCGGGCCAGCAGCTCCATCTGCCACTGGTCCTCGGTCACCTGGGCGATGCGGTCGCGCGCCGTCTGCAGCACGCTCGCCTGGGTGTCGAACCAGTAGCGCCCCGTCTCGGTGTAGAGGTGGGCCGAGTGCTCGCTCATGCGGCGCAGGGCGTCGCCGATCAGCGCCGGGCTCTCGCCGGGCAGCACGCTGCCGAGCTTGATGCGGCGGTCGTCGATGCCCTTGTTGGGGCTCCTCAGCGTAGCGGCCGAGCCGAGGAACACGGTGCGCGTCGCGCGCCGGCAGGCGCGGATCTTGCCGAAGGCAGGGTTCTCCTGGTCGAGGCGCAGGGGCAGTGAACTGGCGCCGTCGATCTCGGTGTCGATGATCGGCTTCCAGGCCTCCTCGAGGTAGCGCGTCAGCTCGAAGGCCACGGTCGGCGAGGAGAGCGGCACCGAGGCCGGCATGATCAGCGGGCTCTGGTCGCCGCTCTCCCAGAGCTCGTGGATGACGTTGGCCATGAGGCGCAGCACGCCGCGCGTGCGCTGGAAGCGCGCCAGCGTGGACCAGTCGTTGTAGAGGCGGTCGAAGAGCTCGGGGTGGATCGGGTAGGCGTTCACCATGCGGCGCTCGTAGGCGCCCTCGCCGCACTCGGGCGGGAACTCCGACTTGTGCTGCGCGTAGAAGGCGCGGAAGACCTTGGCGATGGCCTCGCGCTCGCGCGCCGCCTGCGGCTCGAGCGGCTCGAAGAGGCGGCGGCGGACGATCTCGAAGCCCTCCTCGGCGGTCGCCGGCTGCCAGGGCGAGTCCTTGCGGCCGAGCACGTCGCGCAGGCGCTCGAGCGCGGCCTTGCCGCCCTCGCCGCCGACCTCGATGTCGTTGAGGGCGGACTCGCCGGCGCTCGCGCCCTGGCGCACGCTGTCGCTGGCCGGGATGGAGATGACGACGAGCGTGCCGGGCACGACGGTCGCGGCTTCGGTGAGCGCTTGGGCGAAGGTGAAGTGAGCGTCGAAGCTGCCGGCGGGCAGGCCCTCGGCGCCGTAGAGCTGGCGCGCGTAGGCGACCCACTCGTCGACGAGGATGAGGCACGGCCTATACTTCTTGAAGAGCTTCTCGAGGGCCGTGCCCGGGTTCGTGGCGGTGCGATCGGCGTCGGCGACGAGCGCGTAGCCCTCTGCCCCGCCAAGCTGCCAGGCGAGCTCGCCCCACAGGGTCTGGACCTCGGTTCCGTCATCTTCGAGATGGACTTTGCCCGGCCCTATCTTGGTGCCGACGAGCACGGCGCGGTTCGCCTTCGGCAGCACGCCGACCCCCGCCTCCTTGAGCAGTTCGTCGACTCCGAGCAGCTCCTTCGCCGGCGTGCCGCCAGCCAGGTGGAAGAGCGCGAGCAGCGAGTGCGTCTTGCCGCCGCCGAAGTTCGTCTGCAAATCGATGACCGGATCTCCACCGGCGCCGCTCAGGCGCTCGATGGCTTGAGTGAGCAGCTTCCGCAAGCCGGCAGTGATGAAGGTGCGGCGGAAGAACTCGGCGGGATCCTGATACTCGCTCGCCGCCCCGCCTTGGTACACGTGGTGAAGGTCGGCGGCGAACTCGGCCTGCTGGTAGCGACCGCCGGCGACGTCGTGGTGCGGCCGCACCACGTCGCGCCACGGCTTGAGGCCTTCGGGCGTAGCCGTCTCGAAGAGCGTCGCCGTGACCTGCTTTGACTTGCGACGGCTGTACTCGTCATAGCGGATGCGAAGCAGCTCCTGCTTCTGATCGTCGAGCTCGTCGGCTTCCTCCGCCGAGACGGCGGTGAGCAAGCGCTGAACGCTGTCGAGGCAGCGATACGCATCGTCGGTAGAGATGGCCTTCTGGTGCGCCCAGTCGTTGCGATCATCGATGAGCTCGCTGACGAGCGCGCGCTCGACAGGCCCGAGGACCTTCCCGAAGACGCCATACCACAGCTTGCGCATAACCTTGAGGAGGAACTGGGCGTCGTCGAGCGAGACCGTCTTGGCCTCAGCAGGAGGCAGACTGAGCTCCTCCGCCGCCCTCGACGGCCACTGGTCGCCATATGCCTGGCGCAGCTCACGCTCCACGAAGGGCGAGAGCCCCTTGGTCAGGAGCTGCAGGGCGTCACCGACGCGCTGGCTGTTGCTCCTCGTCATCGCTGCTCCCCACCTTGACGTATCGATTCCCAGGGACGATGCTGCGCGCGGAGGCTTTGCCGCGCGCGGCATTGCCTTTTCTTCTTGGGCATGCCCGCTTCTCTCACGAGGCCTCAAACACGTCGGGGCACAGAAAGCGCAGTCTCACGCCGTTGTTCTGCAACGCCTCTCTGGCGTCCCACCAGTCGCTATCCGTCGCCTCGACCACATCAGGGTTCCCGTCGCTGGCCAGCGCGACGGCGACGAACTTCCGATCATCAGCGTGGAAATCCGCAAGGGCGGGGTCCTGGGGAAACTCCTCGAAATCGCCTGGATCAGGGGGAAGGGGCGTCAAAGGCACGATCTCGCAGCGCTCCTCGTTGGCCCAGTTGCGGTAGGCCCAGTGGAGGAACAGCCGGCCGACGCCTGGTTGCCCGTTGCCTACGGCGTCGAGTGCCTTCCCGTACTCCCTCAGGATGCGCTGGGCATCATCGAGAACCAGGCGCCCGCCCTTCCTCAGCTCAGCCAGAAACCTGATGCACTCAAGGCCGCACTCAGTCGGCCAATCGTCCGACTTGTCCTCGGCCACGCAGAGCACATTGGTGTCGACTACGTGGGCCTCGCTCACGAGGCGCCTCGGGAGCGTCTGAAGGCAGCCTCTGCGGCGGCCGCGGCGTCACCGAGCGGATCTCCGAAGAAGTCCTGCGGCCAGTTGGTGATGTTGCCGAAGAGGTCTACCTCGAGACGCTTCAGGTGCGACCTGTCACCCCTAAAGTCACAGAAGTACAGGGCCGCGTCCGCGCTCGCAAGCTGCTCCTCGGCGATGCGCAGCTGCAACCGCTGAAGCAGGTGCTCGCTGTGGCTCTCGAACACGACCTGGATGCCGCGCGTCTTCGCAGCGTCGATGAAGACGTCCGCCAGACCGGCCTGGACGGCTGGGTGCAGGTGGATCTCGGGCTGCTCCAGGACCACGATGGAACCCTCCGGCACGTAGTAGCAGAGCACGAGAATGGGCAGGACCTGCGACACGCCGAACCCCACGTCCGTGAGCAGCACGTACGGCGATCTCGGGGTCTTGCGCACCGACACGCGATAGAGATTGCTGTCGTCGGCGATGCGCTCGAGCCGGAAGTCGCTGATCAGGCCCAGATCACGCAGCCAGATCGCCACCACTTCTTCGAGGCTCCTCTTGGGTCTGCGGGGGCCGGGACTGATGTACTTGCCTCGTGCCTGAGAGGCCAGCAGAGCGTTGACTGCCTGCTCTCCTCGCCTGCCGACGTCGCCGGGCTGGGCGCCTGACCAGAGATACTGGCGTTCCGGATACCCGCGCAAGGGTCCCAGATAGTAGATCCCCTGGAGGAAGCCTTCGAAGGCGACCTGCAGGTCGGCAAGAAACCCGGCGTTCTGATACGACGCCCTGACTTGATCAGGGAATCCGTAGCACTTCGACGGCGAAGTCAGAGCCTTTGGTCTGCCCACCGTGCGCTCGAAGTGGTAGCCGCCCGGGTCTTCCAGCAACTCGTACTCCGGCGAACGATCGTCCTTGCGCCGCATTCCGAGCGCGTGGCCGTCAAAGTGATAGGCGAAGCGCTGAACAGCGAGGGACCCATTTCCGTTGGAACTGATCACCGTCTCGAAGCCCATGGATTCGACGGAGTAGAGGATCGACTTCGGGCTCTTGGGATCTGTGATGCGCAAGGGCTTCGTCAGACGCCATTCGAGCTGTCCGCGGAGCTCTCCCTCAGGACTGTGGTCAAACACAATGTCTCTGAAGGAGCCGAGCGACACCGGACTCTGCTCATCGCCGAAGTCGAGCACCAGCTGACGGTCCGGAGACTCCGCGGTCTGCTTCATCAGCAGGAGAAACTGCAGAATGCTCGTCTTGCCGGAGCTGTTCGCGCCGAAGAGCCCGGTGATTGGGCGGAGCTCCATGCGTCCAGTGTCCGCCCAGGACTTAAAGCCCCGGAGCCTCAGCATCTCGAGCATCAGAACAGCCCCTCCTGAGTGGTTCCTGCCGACGGCGCGACTGTAGCAGCAAGCTGCTGGATCTGCGGCCAGGCGACGACAAGACCGTTGTAGGCCTGGCCCTCCTGCGACCACTTCTTGCGCTCACAGACGAGGTAGAGGCGGTAGGCGAGATCGCGCGCGACCTCGGCAAATGAGCCGAGCTGACGCGCGAGGGCAGCCGCGGCGGCTTCGCCTTCGTCGAGCCGCCGCAGCAGGTGCTGCGTCATCTCCCAGACGGTCAGGCGCTTGTCAGTGGCTGGGTCCCAGTCCTCGTCGAGCTCGTCGCGGGGCAGCAGGCGGACCTTGCCGCCCTTGGCCTCCAGAAAGCCGGCCTGCACCATGCCTTCGACCGAGGTGCCTTTGGCTCTGGAGAGCGTCTCGGCATCACCGAACTCGCCCGTCCGGATGCCGAACTGCTCGAACCAGGCGATCGCCCAGCGCGTATCGGCGTCGAACTCGCCCTCCTGTTCGGCGAGGATCTCGTCCAGCATCTGGTTGATGAGCGCCAGTGCAGACCTCACCGACATCTGAGACCCGTCTGCCTCCATAACCTTGGCGTAGCGGGAGAAGACGGCCATGCCAGGGCCAATGGAGGCCTGCGCGAGATCGACCGGCGCGATGTTGCCGTGCTGTAGCTTCTTGAGGGCGTCAGGTAGCTCGGCGCGCAGCGCGCCGATGTACTCCTTGCGCGTTGCCAGGGGCGCCGACACGGCTCGAGGACGACAGACCAGGACCACAGACGAAGCGAGGGCATTCGTGCCCTGGCCCACCATGCGATTCGATAGTTCGCTTCGCATCGGCCATGTTCCCGTCACAGCAAACCCCGCCTGCAGCAGGCCCGACAGCATCGTCTCCCAGCCAGTCGAAGCGGTGCTACCGGCTGAGTCCCCGGCCTTGCTCTCTGCTTGCTTAAAGGCGTAGTAGACCGTCAAAGGGTAGTCCGGGTTGCCTGACTTCCTCATTTGCGCGAATGACGCTCCCAATCCTGTCTCGAAGAACGCTTGGGCTTTCCTCTTGTTCCCGTCAAAGCGGTGTGGAGTCGCTACGAGCTCCTGGCTTTTCGGAGTGAGGAGAGTACTGAACAGGTCGGGGTAGACGCCACGCAAGGCCCGGCGCAGCCAGACATAGAAGAAGTCTGACAACTCCGCGTAGCCGATGTTGTTGTAGTAGGGAGGGTCGGTCGAGATCATGGGTGGACGCGAGACATCCATGGCTGCAGTCGCATCGAGCTGCTTGACGTCTCCCGCAAGAGGCCCCGCTGCGACTCCGTCGAGGCTCTCGGCGGTCCAGTGCACAGCGCCTTCGAAGCTGCCTGTACCGCCCAGAAGAGTGTTCAGTTCAGCGAAGTCCCAGGTCATGGGGATCGCCTGACGCGCGAACGTGTTCCGCGTGGAGTCGCGCTCAGTGAACCAAGTGCAAATGGTCGAGCCTCGATCGGCCATCTTGGAAAGGGCGAACGCCAAGTAGGTGGCGACGGCGTCCGCGTAGCCGACAGCCGTCGCACCCCTGTCGCCAGCGACGGCGCATGGCCACACTCCCGAGACAATCGTAGCCTCGATGTCCTGTGACACCCGTTCGCGCGCCTCGCTCACCAGGTCGCTGAAAGTCGTCAAGGCGACCAGCTGACGGTCAGTGAATAGGCTTCCCCAGGTCGACAATCCATAGGCGGAGCAGACACCGCCTGTGATCATCGCCCTCGTAGGGGTCAATCCCGACAGGAAGGTCGCCCGCGCATCGGCGACCAAGGCGGTTTCGGCCGCGCGCAGCGCCACCGGATCGCTCTCCTCGCTTGGCGGAAGATACAGGCGTCCGTGATCGCCCTGCGCCACAATGGCCATCAGGCGCACACCGAGACGACCAGCTTTGCCTTCGTCGCGAATGTAGCTTCGCGGCACAGGCGCGCCGCTCATCAGGCACAGGAAGTCCTGAGCCGTTCCGGCTCGCGTGCCGTTCTTCAGTGTCAGCGGGTCCTTCGGCTTGCCGAACTTGACCGTGAAGCGGTAGCCGCCGTTCTCGACCACCGGCTCGACGTAGGACTCCTTGCCCGCCTTGGAGGAGAGCATGAATGTCGAGGTGAGAGGCACTCGCACTGTTGCGAAGGCTGGATTCGGGCTTCTAACCGTGCGCGCCCAGAGCCAGGCGACAACCGTGAGCGACGTGCCGACGTACTGCTTCAGGTCCGGCCGCACGTCTACTACCTCAGGTGTGACCTCGATCTTCGGATACAGGCACCCGATGCGCTGCTCTGCCTGGTCGCGCATCCAGCGACCGTAGTAGCGCACGTCGTCGGCGAGGCCCTGGGCGCCGCGCCAGCCGGTGTTGCCGAGCTTGGCCTGCGCCTCGGGGTTCACGGGCGGCAGGCCGGCGAACTTGGGCGGGATCTCGATCAGCGCCTTGGTGATGAGCACGGCGACCGGGTTCAGGTCGCTACCGTGCGCCTCCAGGCCGAGGCGCTGCGCCTCAAGCGGGATCGAGCCGCCGCCACAGAAAGGGTCGAGGACCGGCGGCGGGTTGCCACCGGTAGAGCGCATGATCTCGGCGCGTGCCGCGTTCAGCACGGTCTCGTTGGTCGAGCTCTCCCACTTGACCAGCTCCTCGATGATGCGGAAGAGGCGCTGGCGCTCGACCTCTTGAGCCTCTTCAGTCGGGAACTCGTCAGGGTGCGCCGAGGGGTCGTCGACCAGCGAGGCGAACAGCACGGCGCGGCAGGTGGCCAGTGGCCGCCGCGCCCACCAGAGGTGCAGCATCGACGGGTGGCCGTGGCGGATCGACTTCTCGCGCGCCGACGCGCGGTTGATGGCCTCGAGCGGGAGGGCGACCTCAATGAGCTTCTTCTTGTAGTCGCTCACTCGGCGCGTCCCCGCGGCTTCGCCTTGCCGGCCGTCTCCGCGATCGCGTCGAGGACCTGCGTCACTTCAGGATGAATGAGATCCGTCGGCATATGGTCGGCTATCGTGTGATAATCGGTCTTGCGGAGCAGCCCCGGGGCACCGACCCGCGTGAAGAAGTCGCGGAAGAGGGGATCGAGGAACTCCTCCGACGCTTTCACGTCATTCAGCCAACTGTCGCCGTGAATCGCGCGCTGGGCTCCGGTCAGCCGATTGACCGACTCCCTCATCGCGTCCCGCCACCCCTCCTCGAACAGCGTCCCCCGACCGCTCTCGGCCGCGGCCCACTCGATGAGCGCCTCGGGCAAGGCGATGTAGTTCTCGATCTCTCGCCGACGCCACTGCATCTGTACCAGCCGAGGTTTGGCCTCGAGAGGATCGTCCCGGCGGTCGAACAGCGCGAACCCGACGAGGTCGTCTTTGGCCTCACTCAGGCCGTAGAAATGCTCGTATGCCTTGGGCGGCTGATTGCCCACATACTGCACGAACGGCTTGCGCAGCACCGCCGCCGCTGGATGATCCAGCCGTTTGGCGAGACTCGCCAGGATCGCCAGATCCGTCGAACCTTCGAGGTACAGCACCCAACCCGCGATCTCGGCCAGATAGTAGTGCTCAAAGCCGATGGCGCGCAGCGACTTGAGCACCTGGCTGCCGCGGTCATCGATGCGGTGCGGCCGCCCGACGAAAGCGACGACCACGTCTCGGTCCGCGGCCTCTTCAAGAATCACTTCGGAGTGGCTCGCGGCGACGATCTGGCTGCGCTCTTCGCGAGCGGCTTCGCTCAGAACGTTGTAGATCTCGCGCTGACGCAGGACCTCCAAGTGGGCGTCGGGCTCGTCGAGAAGCAGCACGGATCCGGGTCGGGCGGCCAGATAGGCCAGCAGGAGAAGCGTCTGCTGCATCCCTCTGCCGGACGCCGAGAGGTCAAGGGACGTGCCCGAGCGATTCCGATACGACATGGTGATCTGGCCGCGTTCGGGAATGAAGACCGGTTCGTCGAGGCTGACGCCGAAGAGCCTCTCCATCCGCCGGCAGAGCCGGTCCCAGCGCGATCGATCGTCGGCGTCGACCACAAGCTGATAGCAGAGATTGCGGAGCACCTCCGCCGTCCGGCCCTCACCCAGGCGCACGTTGATGCTCCCGAGATTGAGCAGGTCCTCCTCGGCGGCAAGCCCGGACATCGGTGGCAGGAACGCGACGCGCACGTCTTCGGCCTGCGACGGTACCGGGATGCGCGCGGGCTCGCCGTCGGCGCTCACGCCGGTCTTTGCCAGGCGACAGTAGAATGACTCCGGGTTTGCATAGTCGAGCTCGAAGCCGCACACCCAAGGCGTCCCATCCGTGACGCCTTCCACGACCACTTCGATCAGGATGCCTGTCGTCACCTGCTTGCCGTCAACGCGCCTCACGCTGCGCACCTCAAGGTTGCGCCAGAGAAGCCGCGCCTCGGGGACGGGAAGGGAGATGAGATCGCGGCGGTTGATGGTCACGCCCGGCCGTTTCTCGGGGCTGGGCTTACCCTTGCGCTTCTCGTTCCAGCGACGAAGACCGGTCTCCCACAGCGCGAGCGCCTGAAGCGCGGTGGTCTTGCCCGCGTCGTTCGGGCCCACGAAGACGACACGCTCCGCAAGCTCGATCTCCGCAACGTCGAATTGCTTCAGATTGCGGACTGTCAGCTTGGTGAGCACCCTGCCACCGCCTCCGCTCGCGCGTCTGTTCTCAGGTTCGACCCGCAGGCAAAGAGCACGGCGCGACACGCTGCCGGCGGGAGGGCGACCTCGATGATCTGTTTCTTGTGCGGCGCCATCAGGCCATCGCGTCGGCGAGGAACTTCTCGATGCGGTCCTTGTTGCCGGAGAGATTCGAGAACTGCTTGTCGCTCACGTCGCTGAAGCGCGCCAGCACGCGCCTGTTGATCTGCTCCTGGTCATCGAAAATCGCGAGAGAGCCGAAGTTGAGTCCCCAGCGCTCGAACTGCTGAAGCGAGATGTTGGCGTCGCGCACCTTGTCGTCGTTTGGCAGCGCGTAGATGAACAGCGGCCGGGCCATGCCATTGACGCGGCAGTCGACGGTGTACTTCTTCTCGGGGTCGTGGCCTGCGTCGAACCAGTCGAATACGCGCCGTGATTCTTGAACCTTCTCCTCCATGAAGGTGCGAAAGTCGTCCAAGAAGGTCGAGCGTGCCCGCTCGCGAGACAGATAGCTGACGTCGCTGATCTTGAGCAGCGCTTGTACGAAGCTATACAGCGAGTCGCCGTATCTCTCGTCGTCTATGGATAACAACAGCTCACCCTCTCGGTCGTTCACCGAGAAGGCAGACAGAGCGTTGTTGATGAGCCTTTCGCGCGTGCCCTTCCGAAGGTCCTTCTCATCAAGATCGTAGGTCAGGTGCATGTAGGTGTGACCCTCATCGGATAGGGTCCACTGCCCATCGTCCTTGCGAAGTACGATGGCGAGATGGTCGCCGTCCTCGAACATGAACGGCGTGAACACGCGGTAACGATCGATGCCCTCTGACACGAGGCGAATCTTCTCGGAGACCTTGCGCTGGAAATCCAGCACCACGGCCTGCTCACTCATGCGGTCGCCTCCTCGCCGAAGATGGACGTTTGCAGGTTGGTGCGGTCGAAGCCGCCGTCGGCGAGCAGACAGTCGATGGCACCGCCGAGGTCTGTGAAGCGATCGGTCCGCTCCGCGTAGCTGTCTTCGCGCAAGCCGGAGTCCTGGTAGCGCTCAGTGGCCTTGTGGATGTGGAAGTCGTAGAAGGTGTCTCCTTCGAGCTGATTTGTATGCTCGTGGCTGCGACCATTGTGGCGGCGGAGGCGGAAAGTCTGGTTCGTCTCTCGAGGACAGAAGATCAGGATTGCGGAAAAATCCAGTGGCTCGATCAAACTCTGTCGCACCACCAAGCGAAAGCCGCTCCCCGCGTCTCCTTCGATCTCGAGCTCACGCTCCTTATGGCCGCGCTTCGGCTTGGCCTGTATCCGGGCCAAGTAGTCGTGCGGAAGGACTTTCCGCTCGGCGAGCAGAGCCGCTATCTCTTCGTCGGTCAGAAGCACTGTCATACCGGCTGCACCCCACGGTCAAAGAGCTTTCGCCAATCGTAGTTCACGCTGGTCGTGTCGAAGAAGGCCTCCTCGGAGCCGCCGAACGGCTGGCTGACGTAGCGGACCTGCTCGGCGGCTCCACCATCGACGCTGACCATTGCCAGGATGAAGGAGTCCGGCTTGTTCAGGGCCGTCAGGATCTCCGTCCTGGTCACTGTCACGTTCGGCGCGCCGGCCGCGCGACCCTTGACTTCGATGAAGCGCAGGTCACCGGTGATGGGGTTCTTCGAGAG
>JBAXRL010000007.1:0-21598 GCA_037131205.1 Actinomycetes bacterium
TTGCGCGTGGTCTGGCTCTTGCCGGCGCCGGTGCGCACGGCGCAGACGGCGATCACCGGCTTGGTGGACTTGACCATCACCTTGTCGGGGCCCATGAGCATGAAGTCGGCGCCGAGGGAGTTGACCAGCGCCGAGCGGTGCATGACGTACTCATACGGCACGTCGGAGTAGGCGAAGACGACCACTTCGACGCCGTATTTCTTGACGAGCTCCGGCATCTCGGACTCGTCGTGGATCGGGATGCCTTCGGGATAGAACGGGCCGGCGAGCTCGGCCGGGTACTTGCGGTCGTTGATGTACGGGATCTGCGTGGCCGTGAAGGCGACGATCTCGTACTCCTGGCGCTGGCGGAAGTAGGTGTTGAAGTTGTGGAAGTCGCGGCCCGCGGCTCCCATGATCAGGACTTTGGTTCTCTCTGCCATGCTCACTCCTGTGGTTGAAAGCGGCGGATCACTGCTTGGGGAAGTAGTCCTCGCACGTTCCTTCGCGATAGACGTCGGCGGTCGCACAGTGCAGGCCGCCGCCGAAGGCGTAGACGTCGCGGAACGGGACGGGGACGACCTCGAAGCCGAGCTTGTCCAGCTGCTCCTGCAGATTGACCTCGCTCGCCTCGACGCAGATCGTCTTGGGGTCGAGGACGAGGGTGTTCATCGCCAGCCAGACGCTGCCTTCGCAGAGCGGCGGCCGATGCTCGTGGACTGGCTGCGCAGCCAGCACGATCTCCCAACCATTGCGCTCGAAGATGCCCTTCTGCTCGTCGGGCAGCTGGCGCATCGGGTTGCTGAGGATGAGACCCGGCCGCAGCGGCGCGAAGCTGGCGTCGATGTGGATCGGGTGCAGGTCGCCGGGGAAGTTCACGGCGTGGATGCGGTGATCCGGCAGGTGCCGCCGCAGCCAGTCGATGGCCTTCATGTTCGTGGTGAAGCTGTGCTGGACGAAGAGATCCCTGCCCATCCGGCTGACGTCGGCGGCGTCGAACAGCGGCTCCTCCTCGGTAGTGACGAACACCTTGTCCGTCACCCACTGCCGGCGCTGCTCGTCGCTGACGTCCTCGCTGAGGTAGCCCGGGCGGAACGATGCGTCCGTGAGCCGCGGCTTGGGCGCCGCCTCCCATTTGAACCCCGGGTCCTCCTCGAAGAACCGCTGGAGGAGCGGCCGATACGCCAGATACTCGAACCAGCGCGAGCGGTACGACATCGTGGCCTCGAGGATCTCGCGCCCCACCGTGAGCAGCACGTCGCGCGGCGGCATGCAGCCGAACAGCGTCTCCGCGGACCATTCGGGTGTCGAGACGGCGCGATTCCACTGGATCGGCTCGGCCCAGCTCACCGTGACGCCGCGCTTCTCCAGGATCCGGGCGAAGCCCTCAAGCTGGGCGTTGGCCGCCTCCACCGCCTCCTGCGGCCGCGGCCCGTACATGCCCCTCATGACGCTGTCCTTCGGGATCTCGTTGACGAAGTCGGAGCCCGGTTCGGAGGCCGGGATGCAGCAGAAGTCCGCCCTGCCGACGATCACGTGCTTGAGCGGATCCCACTCGTTCCACGAACTGACCACGACGTTCTCGTGCACTGCGTGCTCCTCCACGTCGCCTCCCTTCAGCGTTGCGTTGGCTCGCTTCCGCCGGCCGCGAACACGCCGGCCGGGCCACCCACATACTCCTTCTCGACGTACCGCGAGGTGAACGCCTGCAGGACGGAGGCGAACCCCGGGATGAATTCCACGACATCGCCGATCCGCGGCGCCGGCCGCACCTCCTCGACATCGACGACGAGGTGATCGCTGCTCATGCCGAGCACCTTGACTCGCGAGTCGACGGGCGTGAGGAAGCCCGGGTTGACGTCCTGGCGGCCCAGCGCCACGAGCGCCCGGCGTCGCAGGCCACGGTCCTCGCATGGGGCGGGGTCGCCCCCGAAGGCGTCCTGGGCGCGCTCGCCGATCGGCCGGCTCGGCTTGACGAGGCACTCGACGATCGGCGCGCGAATCATGAACGCATCGAGGTGCAGGTCTGGGAGCAGCGGCTCGCGCGTAAGGGTGTCGACCCCTTGAAGGATGGACTCCCCCGAGCGCAGGCTGTCGATGCCCGGGGGTAGCCCGCCGGCCAGCGCCAGCGGCAGCGTGCTCGAGTTGCCGCCCGACACGATGAGTGGTCGTCCGAGCCGCGACTGTGCGACCGCCGCCAGATCGACGAGGCGACCGAGATTCTCTTGAGTGGGGACGATGCCACCAAAGCAGCTCAGATTGACGCCCAGGCCGGCGACTCGGACGTGCTCGAGAGCCTCGGCCTGTTCGATCAGGGCCGGCAGCTCGTCCGGCATGATCCCCTCGCGCAGATCCCCGAGCTCGACCATGCAGACGATCTCGTGGATCACACCGAGTGAACCGGCCGCAGCGTTCAGCGCCCGCACGGTGACGATCTCACTCTCCAGCGACACGTCGGCGAGCCGCACGACGTCGGCTGCCTGGGCAGGCGCGGGCGCGCGCAGCAGCCACAGCGGGCCTTGGATGCCCGCGTCGCGGAGCCTCTGCAGATTGGGCAGGCGCGAATCGGCCAGCGCCACCGCGCCGCCACGAACCATCGCCTGTGCGATGGAAGGGTCACCGCAGGCGGACTTGGTGACGCCCACCAGAGAAAGACCCGGCAGCCGGCCCGCCAAGGTGCGCACGTTGTCCTCGACGCGGTCGAGGTGGACGGTGATGCGGGCTCCGGGCAGCGCCGGGACGCCGCCACCAGTCGTCGTTCGGACCGCGGCCTTGCGCGCCGCCGCCTCTCCGTCGATCCAGAACGGTCCATCGTCGCGGTGCGCCATGAAGCGAAGACTCCTCCCGAGGCTGAGAAAATGCCGACAGGCCCGCCCATCAAATGTACGTCTAGAATATCACCAGAACATCAGATGTCAACAACCTGGCCCGCTGCGCACCGAGAGGACCTCGCCTCAGTCCACTTCCCCCGGGATCAGCCGGCGCTCAGGTCCATCGGCCGTGGTCGAAAGACGAACAGGCAAGACGGCCTCGACGGCCTTGGAGACGGCCTCGATTCAGGCGTCCGGCAACCAGCCGGTCGCGCGCGCGTAGTCAGCACCCCATCCTCTCCGCGCCCTCACGACGAGAGGGCATCTGCTGTTCTCGCGGTCGGCGACGAGGCCTACGGCCTCCCGATCACGCGTGGCCCTTGGGTCAGCGGGCGCCGAGACCGATCAGCGTGCTTGCCTTGGCGGCGTCGAGGTGCGCGGCCATCGCTTTCGCGGCGCCGTCGGCGTCGCCGCGGGCTATGGCCTGGAGAATCTCGTCGTGCTCACCCTCGCCCAGGTAGATGCTCAGCCCCGGGACGAGCCACGGAATGCGCGCGGTCTCATCCAGCAGGGAGCGCACCAGTGCAGCGGCGCGCGCGTTGCCGGCCATGTCGGCGATGAGCTCGTGCGCCTGCAGGGAAAGCGACACTTCATCCAGGCTCGGCGATACAGGGGTCGTGCGTTCGAGCAGTCGTTCGATCTGCTCCACGTCCGCCTGGCTGCGGTTGCGCGCCGCGGCGGCGGCCAAGGGAGGCTCCACGATGGCGCGCAAGTCCATGACCTCCACGATGTCGGAGACCCCCACGGGTCGCACCAGGTACCCTTTGCGAGGAAGCACGAGCACGAGGCCCTCATGCGTCAACTGCCGCAGGGCCTCGCGCACCGGTGTCTTCGAGACGCCGTATTCCCTGGCAAGAGCAGCCTCGACGATAGGCTCATGCCCGAGACGAGCCGAAAGGATGTCCTCTTTGAGAGCCCGATAGACCCGCTCGGTCAAGGAACGCCCCGAGGTTGCGGCGTCCGATTCCACAGAGTGTTCGTGGTTCATGGTCCTCACGTTAGCGGCGGCGGCGTTGGGCTGCAAGCAGCACCTCCGGAGGCTCGGCGTCGATTGAAGGCGGCTCGGGCGGGGCCGGCGGTCAGGACTGCCGCCGACCCCGCCCGGTAAGTTGGCGGGCGCAGCGCGGCCGAACCTACGCGACCGGCACGACGTGCGCGGCCGGCGAGCGCTCGATCCAGGCGGCGTACTCCTCGTCGGTCCCCTGGCGCAGACCCAGCTCCGCGAGCACACCCAGCACCGCCGGGACGGTGCGCCGGCCCTCTTCGATGTCGTGCTCGGCCAGGGCGACGCCGGCCAGGCCCGTCTCCGGATAGATGATCGAGGTCACGACGCTGGCGCCGGCGTTGACGCGCGCGGCGGTGCCGGCGAGGCTCTCGCAGTCGAGCGACGCCGTGGTCATCCAGGTCGGCCTCATCAGGCGCAGCGTAGCCGTCACCAGAATCTCGTGGAGCGGTGACTGGACCGGCAGATTCGCCAGCGGCGTGCCTTCTTCGGGCACGAAGGTCATGATCCGCGCGAGGTCCCAGTCGTGGTCGCTCATGTTGAGGATCGAGTTGACCCGGTCGTCGATGGTGTCGCCGATCCCGGTCAGCATGCCGTCTTCCACGAGGAGGCCGGCGCGGCGCGCGGCGTCACGGGCCGCGGCGCGCTCATCGTAGTCCTGTCCCACACGGCGCTTGTGGAAGAAGTCCTTGCTGTGCGTCTCCTGATAGCAGGCGTAGATGGTGGCGCCGGCTTCCTTCATCTTCTCGATCACGTCGGCCGGAACCACGCCGGGGGAGATCATGATCGGCTTGCCCGTCTCTTCGCGGACCGCCTCGATCATCTCGTAGACCGGGGTGTAGTCGCCGCTTTCGTGGGTGAGAGGATCCTCGCCCATCGTCAGGTCGATCAGGTTGACGCCCTCGGAGGCCAGGCCGCGAGCGACGGCGACGACCTCCTCGAGGGTCTTGCGGTACCGCGGGGCGGCGTCGTTGCCCTTGCGATACAGGCAGAAGTTGCAGTGGTTGCGGCAGTACGTGGAGAAATAAACGAAACCGGAGGTGAAGACGATGTCGCCGAAGGTACGGCGGCGCAGCTCACGGGCGGTAGCGAAGAGCGGCTCGGCGGCTTCGACCGAGGGCAGGCTCAGGAGCGCCTTCAGCTCGGGGGCACCGGGCGGGGTACCGTCGAGCGCGCGCTCACAGATGGCCTCGATCGACAGGTCCGCGGATGTCTGGTTCGGCATGATGCCTCCATTCTCGTGGCGGCCGTAGCGGCCGGCGAGGGCTGACAGGTAGAAGCCTCCCACGGCTGTCACCGTCCCCCTGACAGTGCCCATGAATGATGGGCGCTTTGATGTGTCACTAGAATATCACTAGAACATTATAAGTCAACACACGCCGCCGCCAATCAGCTCAGGCGCCTTCGGGCCATAATCCTGGTCCCGCACCCAGCTTCGGAGACGATCTCGAGCAGCATGGCGTGATCTCCGCGGCCATCGACGATGCGGGCGCTGCTCACACCGGCGTGCAGCGCCGTGCGCACGGCCGCCACTTTGGGCAGCATGCCGCTGAACGCTCAGGCCGCTTCGAGCGCATCGACGAGATGCAGGGATCATTGGTCGAGCGCACCGTGCCGACCAACCCGAGGTCGATCAGCCGACCCTCAACATCGCCATGGGCGAGCGGCTCCGTGACGAGGAGTCGTTGGTCTTCTCCCGAGAGGCCGACGGCGCCGCCTCCTTGGCGGTGCACGAGTTGCACGAGGTCCTTGTTGACTGTGCCGACCAGGACCATTCCGGCTGCGCAACTCGCGACCCGGCGGTCGATGAGGACGGGATCCCCCGCCGACCTGCCGCGCTTCGACTCTCGGCTGGGCGTGATGGAGAACACAACCCGTCACGTGCCCGATCCCAGCGCCTTCCTTCATGCCGGTATCTGGCCACGCTCCGCGAGCCGGAGCTGCTGGAGCGGCGCGTGCCGGTCACGGCCCATCCAGGGTCGAAGGCGCGGACGACCTGGGTCGGCTGAGCGACCTTCTGGTGCGGATGGCGGACCGGGTCGCCGTGGTCTACCCGGTCCACCGGCGCACGCGTCCGCGGCTCGCCGACACAGGCCTCGACGCGACCTCGGCTTGGGCCCTGGCGACTCGCACGCCGGTCCCGGCCGTGACCTTCTCGCCGAGCCGCTCGGCTGCCTCGGCCTCCGATGCGCGCAACGCCCTGCTGGTGACGCGCCCAAGGTTCGCTGACAGAGAGAACGGCGGCGAAAGTGGACCCAGAGTCGATCGGGCCGGCAAGAGCCGTTGGGGAGCAGGCGCTCCTGGACGAGCACCGCCGCATCGCTGACGGTGCGGACTGCCCATCTCCGCACGCTCATCCCGCTCGCCGGTCGTGAGCCGCGATCCCACCCCAGCCGGTCGCAGTGGTAGTGTCGCACACAGGTCAACGCCACTCGGACAGGGGGCCGTGGATGAAGCCGAAGAGGTTTGACTGTGTGCGGATGAAGCATCTTGGCGCCGCGCACGTGCGGGAGCAAACGGCGACCCTGACCAAAGAGCAGGAGCTGGCCTATCGGCGAGAGCGCTCACAGCATCTGCGCCGGCATCAGGAAGCACTCACGACGCACACCGGCCAGGGAGATCCCTGACCGGCGACCACGACGCCGGCCGAGCTCGATCGAAACCGCCCCGGGCGCCACATGAGAGGAGTCCGCATGAACGACGAGCTTCGCGAAAACGACCAGCGCCGGGAGGCGATCCTGCGCTGGAACGACTTGCTCGCGGCGTGTGCGGACCCGGCTGCCGTCATCGACGCGATCCTGGGTCTGCAGCAGGAGCGCGGCCTGACGTGCGCGGGCAAGCCCTTCTGCGCGGTGGCCCGACCGCGGTTCGTGACCGCCGTCGAGATGGGGCGGGAACAGCGCGCCGTGACCCACCTCTCCACAGCGGTGCGCAAGGTCCGTGACGCGGTGCTGGCGGATGGGCGGCTGCGCGCCGACCACCTGCCGGGCTTCGACGCTTGGCTCGCGAGCATCTCCGCGCTGGAACCTCGCGCCTACGCGCCGCGCTCGATCCTGCGCTTCGACTCCTTCACCACACCGAGCGGCCTGCGCTTCGTCGAGCTGAACGGCGACATCCCCATGGGCAGCGTCGTCAACGACGGGCTGGTGGCGGTCTTCCGCGAGCTGGGCTTCTACCAGGGCTTCGAAAACCACTTCGACGTGCGCCCCGATCTGGTGCAGCTCGGCATGATTCAGACCTTCCTCCATGTCTGGCAGGGCAAGGGTGGTCACGGCACGCCCCGGATGTGCGTGCTGAGCTTTCCCAGCGGCATCGAGGACGTCTTCACGGAGCTCAACGCCGGCGACCTGGGCAGGCTGGGCTTCGAGATCACGGCCGCTCATCCGGAGGACCTGGACTTCCGCGGCGGCAAGCTCTGCGCCCACGGCCGCGCGGTGGACCTCGTGTACCGCATCATGCACCTCGGCGACTGCCTGCGCCGCGCCGCCGAGATCGCCCCGTTGCTGCAGGCGGTGAAGCAGGGCGCGGTCTGTCTGGTCAACCCCTTCCGCAGCGCAGTGCTCAGCCACAAGTACCTGTTCGCCCTGCTCACCGACGAGCGTCACGACTTCGGCTTCACGCGCCCCGAGCAGGCCGCCATCCGCGCGCACGTGCCGTGGGGCCGGGTGCTGCGGGACGGCCCCTCGAGCGATCCGCAGGGCCAGCCGATCGACCTGCTCGAGTTCGTCTCGAATCACAGGGACGACCTGGTGCTGAAGCCGGCCCACGAGGCCGGCGGCGCCGGTGTGGAGCTCGGCTGGCGCTGCGAGCAGGCCGCCTGGGACGGGGTCGTGGCCGCGGCCGCAGGCGCGGGGTGGGTGGTCCAGGAGAGGATCGAGGCGGCCCGCGAGGAGTACCCGCTCCTGGAGAAGGGCTTCCCCCTGCGGGACTTCTTCGAGGACACCGACCCCTTCCACTTCCCCGGCGGGTACTCGGCGGTCATGACCAGGATCAGCACCGCCGAGATCACCAACGTGGCCCTCGGCGGCAGCATCATCCCCACGTTCGTCATCGACGCCCGGTGAGCGCGGGCACGATCACCGACCGCCGCGGCCGGTTGCTGCTGATCGGCAGCGTCGCCGTCGCCGTCTTTATGGCGCGGCTCGACATCTACATCGTCGGCATCTCCCTGCCCACCATCGCGCGGCACTTCCACGCCGGTACAAGTGCCGTCTCCTGGGTGGCCATGGGCTACCTGCTGTTCAACTGCGGCTCCATGCTGCTCGTGGGGCGCATCGCCGACAGCGTCAGTGCGCGCACGTTGTTCCTCGTCGGGTACGCGATCTTCATCGCCGGGTCGCTGCTCTGCGGCCTCTCGACCAGCCTCGGCATGCTCATCGCCTGCCGCTGCGTGCAGGGCCTCGGCGGTGCGGTCCTCGTGATCCTGACGTACACCGTCATCGCGCGCTTCCTGCCCGCCGCCAGCCTCGGCGGCGCCATGGGGCTGCTGGCCACGGCCGGGGCCCTGGGGATCGCCGTGGGCTCGCCGCTGGGCGGCTTCCTCACGGAGCAGCTCTCCTGGCAATGGGTCTTCTTCGTCAACGTGCCGATCGGCCTCGTGGCCATGGTGCTGGCCTGGCGGTCGGCGCCGGCGCAGAGTGGCGGCGAGCGGCGCCTGGGCGGCCTCGACTACGCCGGCGCCGCCCTGGGCTTTCTCGCCGTGGCGGCGTTCATCACGGCGCTGTCCGTGGGCGAGGAGGCCGGGTGGGGCTCGGCGCCGGTCGTGGCGTTGTTCGGCCTCGCCGTGGTCGCCGCGGCGCTCTTCCTCGTCCGCCAGCGGCGGGCCAAGGACCCGCTGGTGGCGGCGTCGCTGCTGCGCGAGAAGCGCTTCCTGCTGGCCAACGCCATCACCGTCTGCGGGCTGATCCTCATGGGCGGCAACGGCTTCCTCATGCCGTTCTACCTGGAGCTGGCGAAAGGGCTCAGCTCGGCGGCCGCGGGTCTGGTGCTGCTCATGTACGCCGCCACCTTCATGGCGCTCTCGCCGTTCACCGGCCGGCTGGCCGACCGCCACGCGCCCTGGCGCCTCTGCGCGACCGGTATGGGCGTGGGAGCAGCGGCGTGCGTCATCTTCGCTCTGCTGCTCGGTTCCCCGGGGCTCGCCGGCGCGGTCGTCTTCCTCATGGTCCTGGCGCTGGTGTACGCGCTCTTCATGGCCGCCAACGCCAAGCAGGTGCTGGAGTCGGCGCCGGCGGAGCACAAGGGCGCCGCCTCCGCCGTGTTCGGGACGCTCTACACCCTGAGCCTGCTTCTGGGGGTGAACCTGTTCGAGACCGTCTACTCGCGGGCGACTTCGGGGCAGATTACAGCGGCCGCATCCGGCGCCGCGAGCGCGAGCGAGGCCGGGAGCGCGGCCGGAGCCGTGACAGGCTGGTGGCTGCCCGGGTTCAGCGCTGCGTACGTGGTCGGGGCGCTCGCCTGCGCACTCGCCTTGCTGCTCTGCTTCGGGGTGCCGCTGCTCGAGAAGGCGGCGGCGCGGCGACCCACCGCGCCGGAGCTTCTGTAGGCCCTCAGCAGGCCTCCGCGGGCCGCGGCAAGCGCAGCAGCACGCGGCCCGGCAGCTCTGGGGCCCCCTCGCAGCGGCGCAGCGCCGTCGCTCCGAGCGCCTCATCGCCGACGAGGACGAAGCTGTCCGCGTCGGTGAAGACAAGTTGCAGGGCATCCTTCTCCGCCCGATCCAGGTACGGAGCGTGGCACAGGAGGGTGAAGAGCAGCAGCGCCCTGTCGCGGTGTGTGCCGGTGCCGAAGAGCAGCACTTCGTCCGGCAGGGCGATGCGCTCGAGGTCGTCGAAGATGGAGTCCCGACCGGCGACCTCGCGCACAACGTCGAGGGCGCCGGCCAGGGAGGCGATGCCGGCGGCCCGCCCGCGGGTGAGGTGGCCACGGGCCGCCGCCTCGACGTAGGCCTCGGGATGCTCAACCCAGAGGTCGCGGAAGGCGTAGTGCGCCAGCTCCATGATGGAACCCGGGTACTCGCGCGCGAGCTCCTTGAGCAGCCGCCGTACCGCGGCGGCGTCCGTCGCCTCGTCGAGGGCTCGCAGGCACGTTTCGTCGAGGGGGTCGGGCGAAAAGCGGATGCCGCGCTCGCGCGCCTCGGCGATCGGCCGCAGCTCGGCCCCGAAGAACCGCGTCAGCCATTCGCCGGTGCGGGCCAGCCGCGCCGCGCTCAGGGTCGACTCGTTGGTGTGAAAGCGGTGCCCGCCCAGGGGCGTGACAAGACGGTCCAGGCCCTGTTGGCGGGCCTCGAAGGCCTTCTGGACGGCGGCCGCGCCGGGGGGCGCGCAATCCTGCGCCCGCGATTCGGCGTCGTGCGACCCGCACGCTTGCGCCGGCGCATCCCCGCCGTGCGACCCGCACGCTTGCGCCGGCGAATCCCCGCCGTGCGACCCGCACACGCGCGCCCAGGATTCCGCATCGTGGTACTCGCGTTTGCCGTTGAACCAGTAGCCGCGCCCGTGGCGCTCCACCAGCGTGCTGTAGTGGAGCGGCGAGCCGAACACGACGACGCCTTCCAGAGGGACGTGGCCGGCCGCCCAGGCGAGGGCCGCCGACAGCACGGCCTCGTCGGCGCAAGACGTGACGCCGAGCGGCTTGTGCTTGCCGCGGTGCAGGTGCCGGCGGTGGGCGCGGATGACGTCGATCGTGGAGTACTCGTAGTCCGGTAACCCGCCGGCGTCCAAAAGCGGCAGGATGTCCTGCTTGCCGGTGAGGATACCCATGTCGCGACGCTCCTCCAGGCCACGACGGATGACGGCGACCGCGTAGTCGACCTCGTCCGCGCCCAGTCGCGCGCGCTCCTCGTCCAGGTCGAGGCATCCCCAGATCTCCTCGACCTCCAGGGGGCTGGCGTGAAACAGGCGCCGGTCCATGTAGTCGTGGATCTCCTCCATGACGAGCTCCGGCCGGCCGGCCGGCCGGAGCTCGTCATGGAGGAGATCCACGACTACATGGACCGGCGCCTGTTTCACGCCAGCCCCCTGGAGGTCGAGGAGATCTGGGGATGCCTCGACCTGGACGAGGAGCGCGCGCGACTGGGCGCGGACGAGGTCGACTACGCGGTCGCCGTCATCCGTCGTGGCCTGGAGGAGCGTCGCGACATGGGTATCCTCACCGGCAAGCAGGACATCCTGCCGCTTTTGGACGCCGGCGGGTTACCGGACTACGAGTACTCCACGATCGACGTCATCCGCGCCCACCGCCGGCACCTGCACCGCGGCAAGCACAAGCCGCTCGGCGTCACGTCTTGCGCCGACGAGGCCGTGCTGTCGGCGGCCCTCGCCTGGGCGGCCGGCCACGTCCCTCTGGAAGGCGTCGTCGTGTTCGGCTCGCCGCTCCACTACAGCACGCTGGTGGAGCGCCACGGGCGCGGCTACTGGTTCAACGGCAAACGCGAGTACCACGATGCGGAATCCTGGGCGCGCGTGTGCGGGTCGCACGGCGGGGATTCGCCGGCGCAAGCGTGCGGGTCGCACGGCGGGGATGCGCCGGCGCAAGCGTGCGGGTCGCACGACGCCGAATCGCGGGCGCAGGATTGCGCGCCCCCCGGCGCGGCCGCCGTCCAGAAGGCCTTCGAGGCCCGCCAACAGGGCCTGGACCGTCTTGTCACGCCCCTGGGCGGGCACCGCTTTCACACCAACGAGTCGACCCTGAGCGCGGCGCGGCTGGCCCGCACCGGCGAATGGCTGACGCGGTTCTTCGGGGCCGAGCTGCGGCCGATCGCCGAGGCGCGCGAGCGCGGCATCCGCTTTTCGCCCGACCCCCTCGACGAAACGTGCCTGCGAGCCCTCGACGAGGCGACGGACGCCGCCGCGGTACGGCGGCTGCTCAAGGAGCTCGCGCGCGAGTACCCGGGTTCCATCATGGAGCTGGCGCACTACGCCTTCCGCGACCTCTGGGTTGAGCATCCCGAGGCCTACGTCGAGGCGGCGGCCCGTGGCCACCTCACCCGCGGGCGGGCCGCCGGCATCGCCTCCCTGGCCGGCGCCCTCGACGTTGTGCGCGAGGTCGCCGGTCGGGACTCCATCTTCGACGACCTCGAGCGCATCGCCCTGCCGGACGAAGTGCTGCTCTTCGGCACCGGCACACACCGCGACAGGGCGCTGCTGCTCTTCACCCTCCTGTGCCACGCTCCGTACCTGGATCGGGCGGAGAAGGATGCCCTGCAACTTGTCTTCACCGACGCGGACAGCTTCGTCCTCGTCGGCGATGAGGCGCTCGGAGCGACGGCGCTGCGCCGCTGCGAGGGGGCCCCAGAGCTGCCGGGCCGCGTGCTGCTGCGCTTGCCGCGGCCCGCGGAGGCCTGCTGAGGGCCTACAGAAGCTCCGGCGCGGTGGGTCGCCGCGCCGCCGCCTTCTCGAGCAGCGGCACCCCGAAGCAGAGCAGCAAGGCGAGTGCGCAGGCGAGCGCCCCGACCACGTACGCAGCGCTGAACCCGGGCAGCCACCAGCCTGTCACGGCTCCGGCCGCGCTCCCGGCCTCGCTCGCGCTCGCGGCGCCGGATGCGGCCGCTGTAATCTGCCCCGAAGTCGCCCGCGAGTAGACGGTCTCGAACAGGTTCACCCCCAGAAGCAGGCTCAGGGTGTAGAGCGTCCCGAACACGGCGGAGGCGGCGCCCTTGTGCTCCGCCGGCGCCGACTCCAGCACCTGCTTGGCGTTGGCGGCCATGAAGAGCGCGTACACCAGCGCCAGGACCATGAGGAAGACGACCGCGCCGGCGAGCCCCGGGGAACCGAGCAGCAGAGCGAAGATGACGCACGCCGCTGCTCCCACGCCCATACCGGTCGCGCAGAGGCGCCAGGGCGCGTGGCGGTCGGCCAGCCGGCCGGTGAACGGCGAGAGCGCCATGAAGGTGGCGGCGTACATGAGCAGCACCAGACCCGCGGCCGCCGAGCTGAGCCCTTTCGCCAGCTCCAGGTAGAACGGCATGAGGAAGCCGTTGCCGCCCATGAGGATCAGCCCGCAGACGGTGATGGCGTTGGCCAGCAGGAAGCGCTTCTCGCGCAGCAGCGACGCCGCCACCAGCGGGTCCTTGGCCCGCCGCTGGCGGACGAGGAAGAGCGCCGCGGCGACCACGGCGAGGCCGAACAACGCCACGACCGGCGCCGAGCCCCACCCGGCCTCCTCGCCCACGGACAGCGCCGTGATGAACGCCGCCACGGCGAGAAAGCCCAGGGCGGCGCCGGCGTAGTCGAGGCCGCCCAGGCGCCGCTCGCCGCCACTCTGCGCCGGCGCCGACCGCCAGGCCAGCACCATGGCCACGAGGCCGATCGGCACGTTGACGAAGAAGACCCATTGCCAGGAGAGCTGCTCCGTGAGGAAGCCGCCCAGCGGCGAGCCCACGGCGATCCCCAGGGCCCCGGCCGTGGCCAGCAGCCCCATGGCGCCGCCGAGGCTGGCGGCGGGCAGGAAGCGCGCGATGACGGTGTACGTCAGGATCACGAGGACCGCACCGCCGAGGCCCTGCACGCAGCGGCAGGCGATGAGCATGCCGAGGCTGGTCGAGAGGCCGCAGAGCAGCGACCCGGCGATGAAGATCGCGTACCCGACGAGGAACAACGTGCGCGCACTGACGCTGTCGGCGATGCGCCCCACGAGCAGCATGGAGCCGCAGTTGAACAGCAGGTAGCCCATGGCCACCCAGGAGACGGCACTTGTACCGGCGTGGAAGTGCCGCGCGATGGTGGGCAGGGAGATGCCGACGATGTAGATGTCGAGCCGCGCCATAAAGACGGCGACGGCGACGCTGCCGATCAGCAGCAACCGGCCGCGGCGGTCGGTGATCGTGCCCGCGCTCACCGGGCGTCGATGACGAACGTGGGGATGATGCTGCCGCCGAGGGCCACGTTGGTGATCTCGGCGGTGCTGATCCTGGTCATGACCGCCGAGTACCCGCCGGGGAAGTGGAAGGGGTCGGTGTCCTCGAAGAAGTCCCGCAGGGGGAAGCCCTTCTCCAGGAGCGGGTACTCCTCGCGGGCCGCCTCGATCCTCTCCTGGACCACCCACCCCGCGCCTGCGGCCGCGGCCACGACCCCGTCCCAGGCGGCCTGCTCGCAGCGCCAGCCGAGCTCCACACCGGCGCCGCCGGCCTCGTGGGCCGGCTTCAGCACCAGGTCGTCCCTGTGATTCGAGACGAACTCGAGCAGGTCGATCGGCTGGCCCTGCGGATCGCTCGAGGGGCCGTCCCGCAGCACCCGGCCCCACGGCACGTGCGCGCGGATGGCGGCCTGCTCGGGGCGCGTGAAGCCGAAGTCGTGACGCTCGTCGGTGAGCAGGGCGAACAGGTACTTGTGGCTGAGCACTGCGCTGCGGAAGGGGTTGACCAGACAGACCGCGCCCTGCTTCACCGCCTGCAGCAACGGGGCGATCTCGGCGGCGCGGCGCAGGCAGTCGCCGAGGTGCATGATGCGGTACACGAGGTCCACCGCGCGGCCGTGGGCGCAGAGCTTGCCGCCGCGGAAGTCCAGGTCCTCCGGATGAGCGGCCGTGATCTCGAAGCCCAGCCTGCCCAGGTCGCCGGCGTTGAGCTCCGTGAAGACGTCCTCGATGCCGCTGGGAAAGCTCAGCACGCACATCCGGGGCGTGCCGTGACCACCCTTGCCCTGCCAGACATGGAGGAAGGTCTGAATCATGCCGAGCTGCACCAGATCGGGGCGCACGTCGAAGTGGTTTTCGAAGCCCTGGTAGAAGCCCAGCTCGCGGAAGACCGCCACCAGCCCGTCGTTGACGACGCTGCCCATGGGGATGTCGCCGTTCAGCTCGACGAAGCGCAGGCCGCTCGGTGTGGTGAAGGAGTCGAAGCGCAGGATCGAGCGCGGCGCGTAGGCGCGAGGTTCCAGCGCGGAGATGCTCGCGAGCCAAGCGTCGAAGCCCGGCAGGTGGTCGGCGCGCAGCCGCCCATCCGCCAGCACCGCGTCACGGACCTTGCGCACCGCTGTGGAGAGGTGGGTCACGGCGCGCTGTTCCCGCCCCATCTCGACGGCGGTCACGAACCGCGGTCGGGCCACCGCGCAGAAGGGCTTGCCCGCGCACGTCAGGCCGCGCTCCTGCTGCAGACCCAGGATCGCGTCGATGACGGCAGCCGGGTCCGCACACGCCGCGAGCAAGTCGTTCCAGCGCAGGATCGCCTCCCGGCGCTGGTCGTTTTCGCGAAGCTCGTCGTTCATGCGGACTCCTCTCATGTGGCGCCCGGGGCGGTTTCGATCGAGCTCGGCCGGCGTCGTGGTCGCCGGTCAGGGATCTCCCTGGCCGGTGTGCGTCGTGAGTGCTTCCTGATGCCGGCGCAGATGCTGTGAGCGCTCTCGCCGATAGGCCAGCTCCTGCTCTTTGGTCAGGGTCGCCGTTTGCTCCCGCACGTGCGCGGCGCCAAGATGCTTCATCCGCACACAGTCAAACCTCTTCGGCTTCATCCACGGCCCCCTGTCCGAGTGGCGTTGACCTGTGTGCGACACTACCACTGCGACCGGCTGGGGTGGGATCGCGGCTCACGACCGGCGAGCGGGATGAGCGTGCGGAGATGGGCAGTCCGCACCGTCAGCGATGCGGCGGTGCTCGTCCAGGAGCGCCTGCTCCCCAACGGCTCTTGCCGGCCCGATCGACTCTGGGTCCACTTTCGCCGCCGTTCTCTCTGTCAGCGAACCTTGGGCGCGTCACCAGCAGGGCGTTGCGCGCATCGGAGGCCGAGGCAGCCGAGCGGCTCGGCGAGAAGGTCACGGCCGGGACCGGCGTGCGAGTCGCCAGGGCCCAAGCCGAGGTCGCGTCGAGGCCTGTGTCGGCGAGCCGCGGACGCGTGCGCCGGTGGACCGGGTAGACCACGGCGACCCGGTCCGCCATCCGCACCAGAAGGTCGCTCAGCCGACCCAGGTCGTCCGCGCCTTCGACCCTGGATGGGCCGTGACCGGCACGCGCCGCTCCAGCAGCTCCGGCTCGCGGAGCGTGGCCAGATACCGGCATGAAGGAAGGCGCTGGGATCGGGCACGTGACGGGTTGTGTTCTCCATCACGCCCAGCCGAGAGTCGAAGCGCGGCAGGTCGGCGGGGGATCCCGTCCTCATCGACCGCCGGGTCGCGAGTTGCGCAGCCGGAATGGTCCTGGTCGGCACAGTCAACAAGGACCTCGTGCAACTCGTGCACCGCCAAGGAGGCGGCGCCGTCGGCCTCTCGGGAGAAGACCAACGACTCCTCGTCACGGAGCCGCTCGCCCATGGCGATGTTGAGGGTCGGCTGATCGACCTCGGGTTGGTCGGCACGGTGCGCTCGACCAATGATCCCTGCATCTCGTCGATGCGCTCGAAGCGGCCTGAGCGTTCAGCGGCATGCTGCCCAAAGTGGCGGCCGTGCGCACGGCGCTGCACGCCGGTGTGAGCAGCGCCCGCATCGTCGATGGCCGCGGAGATCACGCCATGCTGCTCGAGATCGTCTCCGAAGCTGGGTGCGGGACCAGGATTATGGCCCGAAGGCGCCTGAGCTGATTGGCGGCGGCGTGTGTTGACTTATAATGTTCTAGTGATATTCTAGTGACACATCAAAGCGCCCATCATTCATGGGCACTGTCAGGGGGACGGTGACAGCCGTGGGAGGCTTCTACCTGTCAGCCCTCGCCGGCCGCTACGGCCGCCACGAGAATGGAGGCATCATGCCGAACCAGACATCCGCGGACCTGTCGATCGAGGCCATCTGTGAGCGCGCGCTCGACGGTACCCCGCCCGGTGCCCCCGAGCTGAAGGCGCTCCTGAGCCTGCCCTCGGTCGAAGCCGCCGAGCCGCTCTTCGCTACCGCCCGTGAGCTGCGCCGCCGTACCTTCGGCGACATCGTCTTCACCTCCGGTTTCGTTTATTTCTCCACGTACTGCCGCAACCACTGCAACTTCTGCCTGTATCGCAAGGGCAACGACGCCGCCCCGCGGTACCGCAAGACCCTCGAGGAGGTCGTCGCCGTCGCTCGCGGCCTGGCCTCCGAGGGCGTCAACCTGATCGACCTGACGATGGGCGAGGATCCTCTCACCCACGAAAGCGGCGACTACACCCCGGTCTACGAGATGATCGAGGCGGTCCGCGAAGAGACGGGCAAGCCGATCATGATCTCCCCCGGCGTGGTTCCGGCCGACGTGATCGAGAAGATGAAGGAAGCCGGCGCCACCATCTACGCCTGCTATCAGGAGACGCACAGCAAGGACTTCTTCCACAAGCGCCGTGTGGGACAGGACTACGATGAGCGCGCCGCGGCCCGTGACGCCGCGCGCCGCGCCGGCCTCCTCGTGGAAGACGGCATGCTGACCGGGATCGGCGACACCATCGACGACCGGGTCAACTCGATCCTCAACATGAGCGACCACGACTGGGACCTCGCGCGGATCATGACCTTCGTGCCCGAAGAAGGCACGCCGCTGGCGAATCTGCCGGTCCAGTCACCGCTCCACGAGATTCTGGTGACGGCTACGCTGCGCCTGATGAGGCCGACCTGGATGACCACGGCGTCGCTCGACTGCGAGAGCCTCGCCGGCACCGCCGCGCGCGTCAACGCCGGCGCCAGCGTCGTGACCTCGATCATCTATCCGGAGACGGGCCTGGCCGGCGTCGCCCTGGCCGAGCACGACATCGAAGAGGGCCGGCGCACCGTCCCGGCGGTGCTGGGTGTGCTCGCGGAGCTGGGTCTGCGCCAGGGGACCGACGAGGAGTACGCCGCCTGGATCGAGCGCTCGCCGGCCGCGCACGTCGTGCCGGTCGCGTAGGTTCGGCCGCGCTGCGCCCGCCAACTTACCGGGCGGGGTCGGCGGCAGTCCTGACCGCCGGCCCCGCCCGAGCCGCCTTCAATCGACGCCGAGCCTCCGGAGGTGCTGCTTGCAGCCCAACGCCGCCGCCGCTAACGTGAGGACCATGAACCACGAACACTCTGTGGAATCGGACGCCGCAACCTCGGGGCGTTCCTTGACCGAGCGGGTCTATCGGGCTCTCAAAGAGGACATCCTTTCGGCTCGTCTCGGGCATGAGCCTATCGTCGAGGCTGCTCTTGCCAGGGAATACGGCGTCTCGAAGACACCGGTGCGCGAGGCCCTGCGGCAGTTGACGCATGAGGGCCTCGTGCTCGTGCTTCCTCGCAAAGGGTACCTGGTGCGACCCGTGGGGGTCTCCGACATCGTGGAGGTCATGGACTTGCGCGCCATCGTGGAGCCTCCCTTGGCCGCCGCCGCGGCGCGCAACCGCAGCCAGGCGGACGTGGAGCAGATCGAACGACTGCTCGAACGCACGACCCCTGTATCGCCGAGCCTGGATGAAGTGTCGCTTTCCCTGCAGGCGCACGAGCTCATCGCCGACATGGCCGGCAACGCGCGCGCCGCTGCACTGGTGCGCTCCCTGCTGGATGAGACCGCGCGCATTCCGTGGCTCGTCCCGGGGCTGAGCATCTACCTGGGCGAGGGTGAGCACGACGAGATTCTCCAGGCCATAGCCCGCGGCGACGCCGACGGCGCCGCGAAAGCGATGGCCGCGCACCTCGACGCCGCCAAGGCAAGCACGCTGATCGGTCTCGGCGCCCGCTGACCCAAGGGCCACGCGTGATCGGGAGGCCGTAGGCCTCGTCGCCGACCGCGAGAACAGCAGATGCCCTCTCGTCGTGAGGGCGCGGAGAGGATGGGGTGCTGACTACGCGCGCGCGACCGGCTGGTTGCCGGACGCCTGAATCGAGGCCGTCTCCAAGGCCGTCGAGGCCGTCTTGCCTGTTCGTCTTTCGACCACGGCCGATGGACCTGAGCGCCGGCTGATCCCGGGGGAAGTGGACTGAGGCGAGGTCCTCTCGGTGCGCAGCGGGCCAGGTTGTTGACATCTGATGTTCTGGTGATATTCTAGACGTACATTTGATGGGCGGGCCTGTCGGCATTTTCTCAGCCTCGGGAGGAGTCTTCGCTTCATGGCGCACCGCGACGATGGACCGTTCTGGATCGACGGAGAGGCGGCGGCGCGCAAGGCCGCGGTCCGAACGACGACTGGTGGCGGCGTCCCGGCGCTGCCCGGAGCCCGCATCACCGTCCACCTCGACCGCGTCGAGGACAACGTGCGCACCTTGGCGGGCCGGCTGCCGGGTCTTTCTCTGGTGGGCGTCACCAAGTCCGCCTGCGGTGACCCTTCCATCGCACAGGCGATGGTTCGTGGCGGCGCGGTGGCGCTGGCCGATTCGCGCCTGCCCAATCTGCAGAGGCTCCGCGACGCGGGCATCCAAGGCCCGCTGTGGCTGCTGCGCGCGCCCGCGCCTGCCCAGGCAGCCGACGTCGTGCGGCTCGCCGACGTGTCGCTGGAGAGTGAGATCGTCACCGTGCGGGCGCTGAACGCTGCGGCCGGTTCACTCGGTGTGATCCACGAGATCGTCTGCATGGTCGAGCTCGGGGATCTGCGCGAGGGGATCATGCCGGACGAGCTGCCGGCCCTGATCGAACAGGCCGAGGCTCTCGAGCACGTCCGAGTCGCCGGCCTGGGCGTCAATCTGAGCTGCTTTGGTGGCATCGTCCCCACTCAAGAGAATCTCGGTCGCCTCGTCGATCTGGCGGCGGTCGCACAGTCGCGGCTCGGACGACCACTCATCGTGTCGGGCGGCAACTCGAGCACGCTGCCGCTGGCGCTGGCCGGCGGGCTACCCCCGGGCATCGACAGCCTGCGCTCGGGGGAGTCCATCCTTCAAGGGGTCGACACCCTTACGCGCGAGCCGCTGCTCCCAGACCTGCACCTCGATGCGTTCATGATTCGCGCGCCGATCGTCGAGTGCCTCGTCAAGCCGAGCCGGCCGATCGGCGAGCGCGCCCAGGACGCCTTCGGGGGCGACCCCGCCCCATGCGAGGACCGTGGCCTGCGACGCCGGGCGCTCGTGGCGCTGGGCCGCCAGGACGTCAACCCGGGCTTCCTCACGCCCGTCGACTCGCGAGTCAAGGTGCTCGGCATGAGCAGCGATCACCTCGTCGTCGATGTCGAGGAGGTGCGGCCGGCGCCGCGGATCGGCGATGTCGTGGAATTCATCCCGGGGTTCGCCTCCGTCCTGCAGGCGTTCACCTCGCGGTACGTCGAGAAGGAGTATGTGGGTGGCCCGGCCGGCGTGTTCGCGGCCGGCGGAAGCGAGCCAACGCAACGCTGAAGGGAGGCGACGTGGAGGAGCACGCAGTGCACGAGAACGTCGTGGTCAGTTCGTGGAACGAGTGGGATCCGCTCAAGCACGTGATCGTCGGCAGGGCGGACTTCTGCTGCATCCCGGCCTCCGAACCGGGCTCCGACTTCGTCAACGAGATCCCGAAGGACAGCGTCATGAGGGGCATGTACGGGCCGCGGCCGCAGGAGGCGGTGGAGGCGGCCAACGCCCAGCTTGAGGGCTTCGCCCGGATCCTGGAGAAGCGCGGCGTCACGGTGAGCTGGGCCGAGCCGATCCAGTGGAATCGCGCCGTCTCGACACCCGAATGGTCCGCGGAGACGCTGTTCGGCTGCATGCCGCCGCGCGACGTGCTGCTCACGGTGGGGCGCGAGATCCTCGAGGCCACGATGTCGTACCGCTCGCGCTGGTTCGAGTATCTGGCGTATCGGCCGCTCCTCCAGCGGTTCTTCGAGGAGGACCCGGGGTTCAAATGGGAGGCGGCGCCCAAGCCGCGGCTCACGGACGCATCGTTCCGCCCGGGCTACCTCAGCGAGGACGTCAGCGACGAGCAGCGCCGGCAGTGGGTGACGGACAAGGTGTTCGTCACTACCGAGGAGGAGCCGCTGTTCGACGCCGCCGACGTCAGCCGGATGGGCAGGGATCTCTTCGTCCAGCACAGCTTCACCACGAACATGAAGGCCATCGACTGGCTGCGGCGGCACCTGCCGGATCACCGCATCCACGCCGTGAACTTCCCCGGCGACCTGCACCCGATCCACATCGACGCCAGCTTCGCGCCGCTGCGGCCGGGTCTCATCCTCAGCAACCCGATGCGCCAGCTGCCCGACGAGCAGAAGGGCATCTTCGAGCGCAATGGTTGGGAGATCGTGCTGGCTGCGCAGCCAGTCCACGAGCATCGGCCGCCGCTCTGCGAAGGCAGCGTCTGGCTGGCGATGAACACCCTCGTCCTCGACCCCAAGACGATCTGCGTCGAGGCGAGCGAGGTCAATCTGCAGGAGCAGCTGGACAAGCTCGGCTTCGAGGTCGTCCCCGTCCCGTTCCGCGACGTCTACGCCTTCGGCGGCGGCCTGCACTGTGCGACCGCCGACGTCTATCGCGAAGGAACGTGCGAGGACTACTTCCCCAAGCAGTGATCCGCCGCTTTCAACCACAGGAGTGAGCATGGCAGAGAGAACCAAAGTCCTGATCATGGGAGCCGCGGGCCGCGACTTCCACAACTTCAACACCTACTTCCGCCAGCGCCAGGAGTACGAGATCGTCGCCTTCACGGCCACGCAGATCCCGTACATCAACGACCGCAAGTACCCGGCCGAGCTCGCCGGCCCGTTCTATCCCGAAGGCATCCCGATCCACGACGAGTCCGAGATGCCGGAGCTCGTCAAGAAATACGGCGTCGAAGTGGTCGTCTTCGCCTACTCCGACGTGCCGTATGAGTACGTCATGCACCGCTCGGCGCTGGTCAACTCCCTCGGCGCCGACTTCATGCTCATGGGCCCCGACAAGGTGATGGTCAAGTCCACCAAGCCGGTGATCGCCGTCTGCGCCGTGCGCACCGGCGCCGGCAAGAGCCAGACCACGCGCAA
>JBAXRL010000008.1:0-21520 GCA_037131205.1 Actinomycetes bacterium
CACGACGGCGTCGTCACCCAGGTGGAGCTGGCGGAGATGCTCGACGACTGGGCCGCCCAGGCCTCCCTGGGCCGCATGCCCGTCGAGGAGCTCGTGATGGTCCAGTGCGCCGGCTCGCGCGATCAGCGCAACCTGCCGCACTGCTCGCGACTCTGCTGCATGATCGCGCTCAAGCACGCCATCCGCCTCAAGACGCTCTTCCCCGAGATGAAGGTCACGATCTGCTACCTCGAGATGAGGACCGCCGGCGTCGGCTACGAGAACTGGTTCCTCGACGCGCGCAGGGCGGGCGTCGAGTTCCTGCGCGGCACCCCGCCCGAGGTGCAGTTCGACGCCGCCGGGCGCCCGGTCATCGAGGTCGAGGACGTCACCGCGGCGCGCAAGCGCGTGCTGCGCCCCGACCTCGTGGTGCTCAGCACCGGCATGGTCCCGGCCACCGATACCGAGAAGCTGACGCAGACGCTCACCATCGACCGTGACAAGGACGGCTTCGTCGAGATCCTCGACCGCAAGAACCGCGCCACCGAGACCAGCGGCGAGGGCATCTTCGTCTGCGGTTCGGCAGCCGGCCCCAAGGCCCTCATCGAGGTCAACACCGAGGCCTCTGCGGTGGCCAGTGAGATCCACAACTTCCTCACCTCGGCCGGGCGCCGCGGCACGGCGGCCTCGCAGGTCGATGCGGCCCAGTGCGTGGGCTGCGACACCTGCTCCACGATGTGCCCCTTCGGCGCCATAACGCTGGTCGACCGGCCCGCGTCGACACCGCGCCCCGCCGCGGTCAAGGACGACGGCAAGCTCGCGGTGATCGACGCCCAGAGCTGCCGCGCCTGCGGCATTTGCGCCGCCAACTGCCCCGAGGTGGCGATCGCCCACAACCTCAGCGACGACGCGCTCTTCGGCCGCATCGCGCTGATGACCGAGGGCGTCGAGAAGCCCGTCGTCGGCTTCTACTGCAAGGAGTGCGCCGGCGCCGCCATAGGCCTCAGCGGCCAGCGGCGCGACCGCTACCCCGAGAGCGTGCGCCTTATCGAGCTGCCCTGTCTGGGGCGGGTGAGCGCCCTGCACATCGTGGAGGCGGCCCGCCTGGGCGCCGCCGGCGTGTTTCTCGCCGGCTGCGCCGAAGGCCGCTGCCAGTACCGCACCGGCGACACGAGCGCGCTCGAGCAGATGACGATCGCCGAGGAGGTGCTGGCGGACAGCGGTACGCCGCTGCCACTCGAGCTGTGGCACCTCTGCGCCGTCGACCGGCACAGTGTGGGGCGGCGCATCCGCATGTTCCACGCCAAGGCCGTAGGCGACGAGCTCACCGCCGAGCTTGTCGAGCACGAGATGGAACTGATCGGCGCCGGAGCCGGCGCCCTGGCGGGCGCCCCCACCGGCGCCGCCTGCGCAGGAGGTGAGGTCTGTGGCCGTGGCCGCTGATACAAGCGCCTATCCGCAAGTCGTCGTCGACGAGTTCAAGCTCCTCGCCGAGGAGTGCAGCATCTGCTACCAGTGCGGCACCTGCACCTCAAGCTGCCCGAGCGGCCGCGAGCTGTACCGCGGGCCACGGCGCCTCGTGCGTCTCATCCTCGCCGGCGAGATAGAGGCAGTGCTGAAGAGCGACGACCTGTGGCGCTGCACCGAGTGCGGCACCTGTACGACGGTGTGCCGCATGGACATCGATGTGGCCGCGGTGCTGAGCCGGCTGCGCAAGCTCGAGCGCGAGCACGGCGGCGCGATCAGCTGCCCCGAGCGTACGGCCGCCGACGTCGCCGCCGTGCGTCTGCGCAAGCAGCCGCGTATCGACAACATGCGGTTCGGCGTCGCGATGATGGCTAGGGGCCACTTCCCCAAAGACAAGGTCGGCGCCGCCGAGACCGGCATGAAGATCGCGAAGCAGATGCTGCCGCTGGGCAGAAAGCGGCCGGCGGGCGAAGCCGGCCCGGCCGCCCAAGGCATCATGACGCTGCCCTTCTACGCCGGCTGCGCCCTGCCGCAGGATCACGAGCTGCACGACCTGGTGCACGAGGTGGCCGCGGGTTTCGGCGTCCGCCTCGAAGAGGCAACGGACGCCGGCTGCTGCGGCCACCCCAGCCGCGGCACCGTCGACACCCAGTTCGCGAGCGCGGAGCGCGTCTACACGGCGTGCCCTGCTTGTGACGCCAGTCTCGCGGAGACCGGCGTCGAAGCCGTGCCGCTCTGGGACGCGCTCACCGCGCGCGCCGGCCGCAGCTCCACCATCGACCTGTGCGCCGCGACCGGGAGCTTCGTCCCGTACGTGGGCTGCCTCGCCGACCGCGACGCCGCCCTTGCCGCGCTGGGCGACGCCGCAGAGCAGGCCGGCGTCACCATGGAGGTCGACTACCCGACCCTGCACAACGGCTGCTGCGGAGCGCTCGGCGGGATGTACCGCGGCGCCACCAAGGCCAGCGCACGGCTCCTGGAGCTCGCCGCGGAGAAGCACGCCCCGGTGGTCACCACCTGCGTGCTCTGCCGCGACAACCTCCACTCGGCCGCCCGCGAGCTCAAGCTCGACGTCCCCGTCCACTTCTGGCCCGAGTACTTCCGCGCCGCAGAGCACGCCCCCGAGGAGCGCACAGATGACTGACGACAAACGGGCCGACAACCCCTACTCCCACATCGCCGACGACACCTTCGCGGCGACCCCGCGGCGCGACCCCGAGCTGGTGAGACGCATCCTCGAAGACCCGCGCATGCACGACCACAAGGACGGCTTCCAGAGCTGCATCCAGTGCGGCGTCTGCACGTCGGGCTGCCCGGCGGCGCGCTTCACGGAGTACTCACCGCGCGAGGTGGCCCGCCGCGCCCTCGACGGCGACGTCACCCTGCTCGAGGACGACACCCTCTGGTACTGCTACTACTGCTACACCTGCCAGAGCCGCTGCCCGCGCCACAACAGCGTCGCCGTGATCAACCAGGTGGTGCGCGGTATGCAGGTCGAGAGCGGCCGCGGCCGCCCCCATGTGGAGATGTTCGCCGAATGGTGTGGCGCCTTCTACGAGAAGGGCATGGGCGGCGACCCGCACCTCCTGTTCCCTGCCATCGGCGAGGCCTGGGGCGAGAAATGGACCGACTACATGGACCACCTCCTCGAGATCCGTGAGGAGCTCGGCCTCGGCGACCTCTTCCCGCCCGACGACGTGGTCAAGGAAGTGCAGATCATCTTCGAAGAGACCGGCTTCAAGGCGCGCCTCGCCGCAGTGCGCGGCGAAGGCGAGAGCGCCGTGGCGGCGCCTGAAGCAGGCTGAAGCCCGCGGCCGGCGCCGTCTACGCGGCCTCCGCCTGCGGCGGCCGCGTGAAGCCGTCGATGATCCGCATCAGGCCGAGCACGACCAGGTAGATCCCGACCAGCCAGAGCAAGGCCAGCGCCCCGTTCACGGGGTGGGCGAAGAAGATGATGCCGACGATGATGGACAGGATCCCCAGGACGATGAGCCACAGCCGCTGACCGCCACCGACGCCGTTCATGAAGGCGCCGGCGATGTCGGTGATGCCGCTGACGATCATCCAGGCGGCGATGATATAGAGCAGCGTCAGGCTCGTGAGCCCCGGCCACACCAGGGCGATGATGCCGACGATGACCGCCAACACGCCCACGGCGATCGCTCCCCCGCGACTCTGGGCGTGCCCCATGATCCCCGACACGGCCATGCCCACGCCGTAGACGATGGCGAAGATCCCGAACAGCAGGATCACGCTCGCGAGGCTGAGGCCGGGGCTGGCCAAGAAGAGCCCGCCCAGCACGATCATCAGCAAACCGGTGATGATGGACAACGCCATCCAGGCGCCTCTGCTCTGCATGGCCACTCCTCGGTAGAAGGTCTGTGTCGAGAGCTATCGTACTGTATTCAGCGCCCTCACCGGTCGCATCGCGCGAGCTCGTCTGACTATGGCCTGCCCATGTTGTAGTCGGTGTCGGTGGACATGAGGACGCCGACGTCGTAGGCGCCAGATGACGCCATGGTGACGAAGTCGACCGCCAGGGCAACGTCGATACCCTTTTCCTCGGCCGGCACGCACGGCCAGCCAGGCGGATAGCGCAGCGGCCGAGTGAAGACGGCCACGAGGCCGCCACCCCGCTCTTCATGGATCTCGGTCTGCCGCAGATTCGCAGCATTCGCCTGCGGCTGGCGCGCGGAATCCGGCAGTCCTCGATAGACCCGCACGCCCGCCAGCCGTGACGGGTAGCGCCGCTTCGCGACGATGAGGCGCGCAAGGGCCAGCGGGTCGATCTGGCCGAAACGGCTCGGCGCGCCACGGAGGCCGTACTCCTCGCGCGCGCCCATATACACGTTCTGGCTGTCGAGGAACACGACGACACGGGCAGAGCCCTGCTCATCCCGCGAAGAATAAGCCCCGCCAATTCGGGCCGAAGCCAGAACGACGGGGAGCATTGAAAGCATTCTACCCTCGCCCCGTCGGGAATCAACCATCGACCGCGACGTTGCGATCGGGTCCTACCCTAACCACGGCGGCGTGAGCGGGGAAGAGTGACGATGGGCGGGTTCGGTTGACGTTGCACCCACCGGATCGCACGCCACCTCACGGCGGGCGCCGTCGCCGGCGGCCGCTATAATCGGGGCACGGGCCGGGGAGCGCAGCGCCACCGGCCCGACCAGCCTCCGACGGATCGAGGGACCATGCCCGAGCTGAACGAGCTCCAGCGAGAGCTCCGCCGCCTCGCCGCCGAGCGCGACGTCGTCATCCTCGCCCACAACTACCAGCGCCCCGAGGTGCAGGACGCCGCCGACCATACCGGCGACTCGCTCGAGCTGGCGCGCATCGCCCAGAACGACGAGCACAGCGTCATCCTCTTCTGCGGCGTGCACTTCATGGCCGAGACGGCCTACATCCTCGCGCCGCAGAAGACGGTGCTGATGCCCGACAAGCGCGCCGGCTGCCCCATGGCCGACATGGTCACCGTGCACGGGCTGCGCAAGCTCAAGGCCGAGCACCCGGACGCGGTCGTCGTGGCCTACGTCAACACCTCGGCCGGCATCAAGGCCGAGACCGATGTGTGCTGCACCAGCGCCAACGCCGTGCAGATCGTCGAGCGCTTCCCCAAGGATCAGACGATCATCTTCGTGCCCGACAGAAACCTCGGCGGCTACGTGGCCCGCCAGACGGGCCGCGAAGAGACGATGATCATGTGGCAAGGCTGGTGCCACGTGCACGACGACTTCCGCGCGGCGGAGATCGAGGCCATCCGCGCCGCCCACCCCGGCTCGATGCTCATGGCCCATCCGGAGAGCCGCCGCGAGGTGCTCGACATCGCCGACGTCGTGACGAGCACCTCGGGCATGCTGCGCTATCCGGCCGGGAGCGACGCGACGACGTTCATCGTCGCCACGGAGACCGGCCTTCTCTACCGGCTCGGACAGCTCTACCCCGACAGGAAGTTCATCCCGGCGTCGAGCCGCGCCGTCTGCCCCAACATGAAGCTCACGACCCTCGAGAAGTGCATCGCCACGCTGAGCGACGAATGGGACGACGTGCTCGACCACGAGGTCACCGTGGGCGAGCACACCCGCCTGAAGGCGCTGCAAGCCGTGGAGCGGATGATCGCGTAGGCTCGGGCAGCGACCTTCACGAACGGAGCGACAACGTGCCCAGCGTCCAGGTGACCCTTCCCGTGGCCCTCACCTCCCCAGAGCCCGCGGTCGTCCTCGACTGCGACGCCGGCACCGTGGCCGAGGCGCTGCGGGCCGCCGTGGCGCAGGCGCCACGCTTCGCGCAGCGCGTCTTCTTCAACGACCGTCTGCTGGTGAGCGTCGTCGTCAACGGCCGCCACCTGTCGCCCACGGCCGCCCGCGCCACCTCGCTCGCCGCGGGAGACCGCGTGGAGGTCATGCCGCCGGTCGCCGGAGGCTGACGAGAGGCGGTGGGATCCGCAGGGCCTGTCTCGCGTGAGGTGAGCCCCACCCGGGTAGGCTGCCTGCAGAGACCGGCAACGAAAGAGACCGCATGACACTGTGGAGCACCCGCGAGACCCGCAGCGAGTTGCTGCTTGCCGGCCTGCGCATCATGATGGGCGCGATCTTCCTCGCGGTTTGGTCGGACAACCTCATCAAGGGCTTCTACTCGCCGAGCGGCTGGGCCGACTTTGTGCAGCACTACGCCGACACGACCAAGGTCGGGGTCTACGCGACCGTCCTCAACGACTACCTCATCCCCAGCTCGTGGCTCTTCGCCTACGGGCAGCTCGCCATCGAGCTCGTCGTGTTCGGCCTGTTCCTCGTCTTCGGGGTCTTCACGCCGGTGGCGGGACTACTGGCCGCCGGCTTCCAGCTCAACCTGCTGATCGCTACGTCCGGCACGGGGGAGTGGCCGGGCACGTACATCATCATGCTCGTGCTCCTGGTGGCCATCGCGCTCGGGCAGTCCGGGCGCACGCTTGGCGTGGATGCGCGCTTCGCGAAGCGACGACCGCATCCGCGGCTGCCCGTCTACTGACGCGGGCGAAAGCCGAACAGCCGCAGGCGGAGCAGGCACCAGAAGATGTCGCGCACCGCGCCCAGGGTACCTCGCCACGTGCCCGCGATCTTGGAGCGACCCGCCCGTGGCCTGTAGCTGGTGTCACGGACGACGAGGCGCGCGCCGATGAGGCTCGCCTTCACCACCATCTCCGTGGGAAAGGCGTAGGCGCGCTCCTCGAGGCGCAGGCGCTCGAGAAGGTCGAGACGGACGGCGCGGAACGGCCCGTCGTCGCTGAGGCGCAGGCCGAAGAAGACGAAGAGGTTGAAGGCCAGCCAGTCGTTGCCCAGGCGCTGGTGCAGCGGCATCCGGCCGGCGGCGGCTCCATGCACGGCCTCCCGCCGCGAGCCGACGACCAGGTCGGCCGTGCCGGCGAGGACGGGACCGACAAGGTGGCGTACCTGCGCCGGGTCGTCGGTCCCGTCGGCCTCCATGAAGACCACGGCGCGAGCGCCGCGAGAAGCGGCCTCGCGAGCGCCCGTGAGGCAGGGGTATCCGTAGCCTCGCTGCGCTTCGCGCAGCAGGGCTGCGCCGGCCGCGGCGATCAGCTCGGGGCCGCGGTCGGACGAGCCGTTGTCGACGAACAACGTGCGGTCCAGGAGGTCGAGGCCGCGCAGCTCGGCCAGCAACGCCGGCAGGGCCGCGGCCTCGTCGAGCACCGGCACGACGATGAAGTAGTCTGGGCACTGTGATGAAGCGTCCACGCCTGCGCGCCTACCTCGGTCTCGGCCTGCTGGCCGCCGGCCTCTGCGGCCTGGCGCTCTCGGGCGACCTCATCGTGCACATCGAGCGCTTCGTCGCATTCTACGGCCTGTCGCTGGCCGGATTCGCCCTGCTGGCGACGGCGGCGACGTCACTGCCGCTGCGCGGCGCCCTCGTCGCCGCCGTCGTCTTGCGCGTCATCTTCCTGCCGGGCACGCCGAGCCTCACCGACGACTTCTACCGCTACCAGTGGGACGGCCGCGTGCAGCAAGCGGGCGTCAACCCGTACCGCTACGCGCCCAGCGATCCGCGCCTCGACCGGGTGGGCTACGCCGACCGGGACCGCGTCAACCACCCGCGGCTCAGGACCGTCTACCCGCCGCTCGCCGAGGCGACCTTCTACGGCGTCGCCGCGGCCGGCGGCGGCGTGCTCGCCTTCAAGCTCCTCTTCGGCGCCTTCGACCTGCTCACCGCAGCCGCGGTCTGGTGGCTGGCAGACGCCAAGCGCAGGAGACAGGCGACCGTGCTGTACCTGCTGTGCCCGGCGGTCATCCTGCAGACCTGGGGACAGGCACATCTGGAGATCGTGGCCGTGAGCCTCGTCGTGCTCGCGGCGGCGGCGCTCCTGCGCGGCCGCGATTGGCAGGCGGGCGTGCTGCTGGGGCTGGCCGCCGCCTTCAAGGTGACGCCGGCGGCGCTGCTGGTGCCGGCGCTGCTCGGCGGGCGGGCGCAGCCCGCCCGCTTCCTCGCCGGCTTCATCCCGGCACTGGTCGTCCCGTACGTGCCGTACCTGCTGAGCGGCGGCGCCTTCGGCTCGCTCTTCGAGAGCGGCACCGGCTGGAGCGGCGGAGCGCTGCTGTTCGCCCTGCTCGCCAGGATCGTCGAACCCGAGGTCGCCCGGCTCCTCTGTCTGGCGTTCTTCCTGTTCGGCGCCGTGTGGATCGCACGGTCCCTGCGGGGCCGGGCGCGCACGGCGCCGGCCTTCGCCTGGACGCTTACCCTGCTGATCTTCTGCCTGCCCGTGGTGCACGCCTGGTACTGGCTCGCGCCGCTGGCCCTCGGCCTGGCTGCCGGCCTCTGGTTGCCGGTCGTGATCGGGCTGGCCGCACCGTTCCCGGAGGCGCTCGCCGGGCGCTGGCCGGTGCAGGCGCCGCCGTGGCGGCGGCTCGGCGCGGTGGCGGTATGGCGGCGGCCCGCGCGCCGCGCCGGCGTGGAAGTGGCCGCCACCGGCGCGGTGCCGCATACTGAGCACATGATGGAACGGCGAGAGCGCAGATGACGCCCGGCCTCGAGCCGCGGCTGCAGCAGGGCGCGCGCGTCCTGGCCGTCATGGCCAAGCCGCTCGTGCGCGGCACGGTCAAGACGCGTCTGGCGGCGCAGTTCGGCGACGACGAGGCTCTGGCCGTGTATGAGCGCCTGCTGCTGGGGACGCTCGCGCAGGCCGAGCTCTTACAGGGCACCGACCTGGTGCTGGCTGAGGCGCGGGCGAAGGGCGGCGGGGCGGGGCGGGCCGCAGGCCCGGCCGAGGACGCGCCGCCCGACCTCGCGGGACCGCCGTCCGACCTCGCGAGCCCGCCGCCCGACCTCGCGGCACCGCCGTCCGATCCGCTGGCCGGCCGTGCGGCGCCCTGGCGTCGCCTCGCGCAACGCGGCGACGCGCTCGGCGCTCGCCTTGCCGGCGTCTTCAACGATCTCTTCGCCGCCGGCGCCGCGTTCGCGGTCGCCGTCAACAGCGACAGCCCGCGTATCCCCGTCGCCTACCTCGAGCAGGCGTTCTCGGCCCTCGCGACCGCTCCGTCACCCGGCCGCCTCGTCCTCGGCCCGGCAGCCGACGGCGGCTACTACCTCATCGGCGTCGACGCGGCGACGTGGGGGGCCCACGGGGACGCCATCACCGCGCTTCTCACCTCGTCACCCATGAGCACCGCGTCACTCCTCGCGTACACGCTGCGCGCCGCGCGGTCGCGTGGCCTTGAGGCGGTGCAGCTGCCGCTTTGGACGGACGTTGACGAGCCCGCCGACCTCGCCGTTCTTGCGCGTCTCGACGGTGGCGCGCCGCTGCGCGGCGAGCCGGCCATCGGCCTCCGCGAGATCTACCTGCACGTGACGCACCGCTGCGGCCGCGACTGCCGCCACTGCTACAACAAGGACGCCGCCTGGGACCCCGGCGAGCTCACGACCGCGGAGTGGAAGGAGGCGATCGATCAATGCGTCGCGCTGGGCGCCTCGAGCTTCGTGTTCATCGGCGGCGACCCGCTGCTGCGCGAGGACTTCGTCGAACTGCTCGATCACATCACCGGGACACATCAGGCCCGCGCGCGCTTCTTCTTCAACAGCTACGTGGACGCAGCCATGGCGGCCGAACTGAGCCGCGCCGGGCGCGGCCTCCTTCGGCCCCTGGCCAGCATCGACGGACCGCGCGCCATCAACGACGAGCTTCGCGGCCCGGGCAGCTACGACGACATCATGGCCTCGATGGCACACCTGCTGGCCGTGGGCCTCGAGCCGGTGGCCAACACGGTGCTCGTGCGGCCGGCGCTGCCCGGCCTGACGCAGCTCGCCCGCGAGCTGCGCGCCGCCGGGATCAGCCGGCTCCACCTCATCCTGCCGCACCAGGCTGGCGGGGTCGGCGGCCTGACCGCCGCACGCGAGGCGCGCGATCTGACGCCGTCCGGCCAGGAGCTTCTCGCGGCGGTCAGGGAGTTGCTGGTCGTCGCCGCCGAGGTCGGCCTGGTGGTCGACAACATCCCCAGCTGGCAGCGACGCATCGGCGCGCGCAACGACCTGTGCGCCGCCGGCTGCCGCGACCTCGCCATCGACCCCTACGGGCAAGTCCACGCCTGCGTCATCACCGCCGGCGACCCAGCCTTCGTCGCCGGCTCGCTGCGCGAGGAGCCTCTCGAGACGATCTGGCGCACGTCCAGCAGCCTGCGGCTGCTGCGCGCCGCGCGCGCCCGCGACCGGGCCGAGTGCCTCGTCTGCCCGGTCGTCGACGCCTGCGGCGGCGAGTGCTGGGTGCAGGCGCACTACGCGGCCCGCGCCCACGAGCAGCCGGCCGGCTACGCCGCTTCGTTCCCGTACTGCGACTTCGTGCGCCCGATGCTCGAAGAGCTGGCGGCGGAAGTCGAGGCCGCGCGGGATGCCACCGCTCCGGCCGGCGGCGACTGCGTCGCCGCCGGCGCCTGCGGCGGCCAGTCCGCGGCAGGCGCCGCCGACTACGCCCTCTTCGACTGCATATGAGGCTACTGACGGCGCGGGCGTGACCCGCGCGACTCGTCGCAGCTCCACCGCCCCCACAGCCCGCGCCCCGGGCTTCAGTCCCGACCCCGCCGCGCCGATACTGACAGCGGTACTGCGGGCGGGCGCCGGTACACAGAGCTGAGCAGCGGCGCCGCTCGATCGCGGAGGGAGCGACGACGTGGACACGGCTGAGAGGGCTCCGATCAAGCTGACGCCGCTGCAGCTCAAGGCATGGCTGCTCAGCGCGGGCGGCGTCGCCCTCGACGGCTTTGACCTCTTCATCATGGGCGTGGCTCTGCCGCTCATCCTCCGTGAGTACTCCGGACCGGCGTGGCAGACGGGGCTCATCGCCTCCGCCGCCATCATCGGCGCCATTTTCGGCGCGCTCTTCGGCGGCAACCTCACCGACCGTTTCGGGCGAAAGCGGCTGTACATGTGGGACCTCGTCGCGTTCGTCGTGTTCGCCATCGCCTCCGGGCTCGCCTGGGATGTGTGGTCGCTGATCGCCTTCCGCTTCATGCTCGGCCTGGCCGTCGGCGCCGACTACCCCATCGCCGCCTCCTTCTCGGCCGAGTACCTGCCGAGCCAGGTCCGTGGCCGCTGGCTGGTCGCGGGCTTCAGCTTCCAGGCCCTCGGGATGCTGGCCGGCGCCGTCACCGGGCTGATCCTGCTGGCCATTCACCCCGTGGACGACACGTGGCGCCTGATGCTTTCGGTGGGCGCCATCCCGGCGATCGTCATCATGTGGGCGCGGCGCAGTGTGCCCGAGACGCCGGCCTGGGAGGCGCACCTCAAAGAAGCTCACCCAGAGCCGCCGGCGCGGCTGCGTGAGCTCTTCCGGGGCGTCAATCTCAAGAAGACCACGCTCTGCGCCGGCGCCTGGTTTCTCATGGACGTGATGATGTACGGCATCGGGCTGTTCACACCGATGCTGCTGGCGAGCATGGGCTTCGCCAAGCATCAGGGCTGGAACTTCATCCGCGAGGACATGGGGTCCACGGCGGGCACGGCGCTTCTCGACCTGCTGCTGGTGGCGGGTTTCGTCATCGCCATCTTGCTGGTCGACCGGGTCGGCCGGCTGCCGCTGCAGAAGGCCGGCTTCCTGGGCGCCGCCGTCGGCCTTGGGCTGCTCGGCGTCGCCACGATGAACGGGAACCCGATGTGGCTCGTCATCCTGGGCTTCGCGCTCTTCAACCTGACGATCAACGCGGGCCCCAACTCGACGACCTTCCTGGTGCCCGCCGAGATCTACCCGACGCGGCTGCGCGCCACCGGCCACGGCTTCGCCGCCTCGGCGGGCAAGTTCGGCGCCGCCCTGGGCGTCTTCGTGCTGCCGATTCTCGAGGCGAGCTGGGGCACAGCCGCGATGGTGTTCGCGATGGCCGGCGTCGGTCTCGTCGGGCTCGCCCTCACGCTCGTGTTCGGCCAGGAGACGCGCGACGTGCAGATCATTGGGGTCGCGCCGAAGACGGCGCCGGCGGCGAGAGTCGCGGGCGTCTCCGACCTCGCGTGATCGCGTTCAGAACCAGTCTGCGAAGAGGCGGATCTCGAGCGGCGTGAGCGGCTCGCCCCTGCCGAAGCGGGCGAGCTCCTCGCCGCCGGGCGGCGCCGCCGGCGCCGCGCTGCGGCAGGCGATGCTCGGGAGGCCCGCGTCCCAGGCATCCTGGCCCACGGGCTGACACGCCTCATGCGAAACCGGCGCGCCGTCCGCATCGATGGGGTAGGTCGGCGGCAGACCGACCGCCGCGCAGCCCGCGTCGCTGAGCACGTCGACGAACTCGTCCTCGGGTACGACAGTGCTGACAAGCGCCGGGGCAGCCGATGGTTCGAGATCCTCGGGGCCGTAGGGCAGACCCGCGAACCGCTGCAGCACGTTGGCCCGCGCAACGCGCACATCGCCGTTGAGATAGACGACCGGGAAGGCGCGCGGGGCGTTCCAGCGGCCGCCGCGCGCCTTGGCGTGCTCTCCGTTCAACGGGTCCTCCCAGTCGGGGTCGGCGACGCGCACGTAGACGCCGCCGCGCGTGACGAGCAGCGGAGTCACGCGGTGGCGGCGTAGTCGAACGACCGCCGCACCGAGTCGAGCAGCCAGTCGTAGCGGTCGGCGGCGATGAGCTCGAGCATCGACTTGTCACCGTACTCGGGCACCGGGCGGCGCGCGATGCCGGGGATGCGCGTCGGCTTGAGCCGGCGCGCCAGCACGTCGGCGATGGCGGCCACAGTGGCCGCCTTGGCCCTGCGGGCGGCGGGCGGCCCGTCGGCGAGCCACAGGCCGGCCGCTTGACGAGTCACGCCGAACAGGCCGCCCAGCTCGGTGACGCTCAGGCCGAAGACGGCGCGGAGGCGCTCGAGGTCCGACTGCTCGGCTTGCTGTGCCACCGCGACCAGACGCGTGAAACGCAGCAGGGCATCCGGGTCGTCGAGACGCGGGAAGGAGGCGCCGGCCGGCAGCGCCAGCGGCTCGACGCCGGGCAGGAGCGCTCGCGCTCGCGCCAGCAGGTCGAGCGCGACACCCGTACCCGGCCCCTTGAGCTGCACCCACGGCGAGAACGGCGCGTCGGCGGCGAAGGTGCGCAGCAGCTCGATGCCGGCGCGCGAGGAGCGGCCGCCGGGATGCGCGACGCAGTGCTCTCCGGCGTCGTCGCGCACCACCAGGTCGGGCCGCGCCTCGTGCATGGCCGCGAGCAGCCGCTCGATGAGCTCGCGGTGCGCGGCCACGTAGCGGCGGGCGGCGGCAGGGCGGCCCCGCAGCGCGTCCCGCAGGGACGCGCTGAGCCGCCGCCTCAGCCCTGGGGCGGCGGCGTCGATGGCAGCGACCGCCGCCTCAGGATCGGCGACGTCCAGCACGGTCACGGTCAGCGTAGTCATGTACCGAGCGTAGCGCAAGGAAAACGCAAGCGCAAGGGATACGCAAGCGATTCACCCGCGGTCGCCGAGAGGTGTGGCGCCGAACGCCGGACGCGCCCGCGAGTCAAGTGGGCGCCGCCTGAAGCCGATGAAGACGCCAGGGACTGTGGGCTGCTCCGACGGTCCGCGGATCCGACCACTTGCCAAGACCGAGGAGGACTCCCGTGAAGCCGAACGTGGGCAGAGACGAACGTGAGCCGGCAGGCTACCCGATCGCGCCGGACGTGCAGACGACGCGCGAGAGGACAGTCGTGCCCATCCCGATACCCTCGAGCGCGGAGAAGATCTTTCCCTGTGAGCTGGCGAAGTACGAGCGGAACGGCTACGGCCAGTGGCACTACGGGCCGGGCCTCGCCGCCGAGAAGCGCCTCGACCTCATGCCTTCGACCTACAGCGCGAGCGCGGCGACAAGCGTCGCGAGACTCCTGCGCTTCTTCGTCATCACCGACATCCACGTCACCGACAAGGAATCCCCGGCGCAGCTGGTCGTCTTCGGCTTCAAGGGCGGCTCTCCCGAGGTCTACTCGGGCGTCATGCTCTACACGCCCCACGTCCTGGACGCCGCCGTCCAGACGATCAACGCCCTCCATAAGAGAGACCCGATCGACTTCGGCGTCTCCCTGGGCGACGCCTGCGACAACACCCAGTACAACGAGCTGAGGTGGTACATCGACGTCCTCGACGGCAAGACGGTCAGCCCCCAGTCAGGCGACAAGGACGACCCCATCCCGGGTCCGCTCAACGACTATCAGGACGAGTTCAAGGCGGCGGGGCTGGACAAGTCGATCCCCTGGTACCAGGTCCGCGGCAACCACGACCACTATTGGATGGGTTCGCTGCCGGTGAACGACAAGATCCGCGCCGCGCACCTGGGCGCTGAGATCCTCAACATGGGCGACATCCTGAAGGACCCCCGCGGCGCCGACAGCACGGGCTTCTACACGGGCGTGATCGATGGTTCGACGCCGTTCGGCGACGTCGTCGGGGCGGGGCCCGAGGCCGCCTTCCCTACTCCTCCCACGGTGCCCTCGGCCGATCCGGATCGCCGCGTGCTCACTCGGCAGGAGTGGATGCAGCAGTTCTTCGACACCGCCTCCGAGCCGAAGGGCCACGGCTTCTCGCAGGCCGACGTCGAGAAGGTGTTTGCCTGCTACGCCGTCGAGCCGAAGCCCGAGGCGCCGGTCAAGTTCATCGCGCTCGACGACACCGGCGGGGACGATCCCGGCAAGATGGACTGCGGCCACGCCTTTGTCGACCGGGAACGCTACGAATGACTGATCGGCGAGCTGGACAAGGGCCAGGCCGAGGGCAAGCTCATGATCATCGGCGCGCACGTGCCGATCGCCGTGGAGAAGCCGGGTTCCCTCGTCGGCTGGAGCCCGATCGCGTGCGTGACCGAAGAGGAGTTCCTCGCCAAGCTTCACAGCTACCCGAACCTCATCCTGTGGATCGCCGGGCACCGTCACTTCAACACGATCACCGCGCTGCCGTCACCGGATCCCGCGCGCCCGGAGCTCGGCTTCCGGGAGGTCGAGACCTCGTCGCTGCGGGACTTCCCCCAGCAGTTCCGCACGTTCGAGATCGTGCGCAACAGCGACGACACGGCCTCGATCTTCGCGACCGACGTAGACCCGGCGGTCGCCGACGGGTCGCCGGCCGCGATCTCGCGTGTCTACGGCGTGGGCGCGCCCAAGCTCTTCAAGATGGATGAGGGCACTTCACTCGGGGACATCACGCTCCCGCCACTGCCCCTGATGCCCACCGGCTCGTACAACGCCGAGCTCGTGGTGCAGCTGAGCCCAGAGATGCAGGCGAAGCTCAGCCGGCTTGGGGCATGACGGTGGAGCAGCCGCTCCTCGACCGCTTCAAGGCGCTGGGCGGCGACCCGGAGGTGCTGCGCCCCGCGGTCGCCGTCGCGCCGGAGTACCTCGAGGCGGCGCTCGACGAGATGTACAAGACGTTCGGCAGCATCGAGGGGTACTTCAGCGAGGGGCTGGGACTCGACGAAGCCGCCCAGCAGTCTCTTCGTTCCGCCTTCGTCGAAGGCGCCTGAGCGCCGGTCGCGCCGGGGCATCGCACGGCGCCGCCGGAGCGGAGCGCCCATGGGGTAGGGGTTGCGCGCGTTCCGCGTGCTGCTGATCCCCGTGCTGCTACATGAGTGCGACTTCAAGCATGTGCTTTCGCCTCTGCCAGTCCGGCATGACGCGCTCGAGAAGACGACGAAACTCGGGGCCGTGATTCGCGTGGACCAGATGACACAGTTCGTGGATGATCACGTAGTCGATGCAGTCGCGCGGTGCGCGAACCAGGTCGGGACGCAGAGACAACGTGCCGGCGTCGGACAGACTACCCCAGCGCGTGCGCATCCGTCGCAGCCGCAGCGTAGGCGGTTCAAGCGCGGCGAAAGGGAAACGCTGCAAGCATTCTGCCAGGCGCTCCGGCAGCCGACGTTGCGCCTTCTCCAGATACCAGCGCTCCAGCAGCGAACGAATGCGCTCGGGGGACGAGTCGCCCCCGACTGTCACATGAAACCATCCGCCGACCAGCCGAACGCGCTCGGCGTCGCCCTGCTCGATCGCGAGCCGATACTGCCGGCCGAGGTAGAGATGTGTCTCGCCGCCGACGTAGCGGCGCGGCGGGGTACGCGGCTGGAACTGCGCAAAGTAGCGTTGCTGCCGGAGAATCCAGCGAGCGCGCCGCTCGACGCGCGCGAGCACATCGGCCTCGCCCGCGTCCCCCGGCGCCTTGACGACCACCGAGCCATCCGGCAGCACCGCGATCTCGAGCGTCGCACGATCTGCCCGGACAAGCTCGACGTCGATGGTGGCGCCGCCGTAGCGCACACTGCGCATCGCAGCCGTAACCGACACGGTCACCGGCCGCTCCGGCTGCGCGCCACCCGCATGATCCGGGACATGAGGTCGTCGATAGCCTCGGTCGTGAGCTGCGCACCCGCGTCGTCGCGCACAACGTCGAAGAAGTAGTCGTCGAGATCGTTGAGGGCCCGGTTCTGCGCGTCGGCGTCGTCCCAGAAGTGCACCTTGTCGTGCCGCCGCAGGATGTCGGGGACGGCCAGGGCGGCGTCGATCGCCACCTCCTCGCCGTGGTCGCTGTCGAGCCCCGCATCCTGAAGCACCGGCCGGATGACGCCGAAATACGCCAAGGCGGCATCGTGGTTCTGCAGCCGAAGTGGCGCTCCGTCATGCCGCCCGGCGACCACCTGCTCGCGGATCTCGGCCACCGTATCCAGGTACTCAGTGTCGCTCATGCGGCGTGCGAGGAAGGCGTCGATGGCCTCCTGGATCATCTCCGAGAACGAGGCGTACAGCGCCGGGTCCTCGTCCATGCGCTCTTCGATGACACGCTTGGTCGCGTGTGCTATGGCGTCGGCGCGCGCCGCCTTTGAGCCCGCGCCGTCGACGCCATGCTCCGCCTTCAGCTCCTCGAACTCCGCCTCGTCGAAGATGTTGACCGGCTCGTTGAGCTGGATCACCTCGTCGGCGCTGATGTGCGTGTCGAGCAACTTGCGGATCCTCGGTTCGTACTCGCCGTAGTCCACAGTCTCGGCGTAACGCCGGCGCACCGACCGGCGCAGGTTCTCAAAGCGGCGCAGGTCGGCCTTGTAGCCGCGGACCTTCTCGACGCTGGTGTCGCGCACGAACGCCTCAGTCGACAGCGCCAAGCCGAGCGTGCGCGCGTACTCGGACAGGCGCTCGTAGAAGTCATCACGGATGGCCTCATCGGCGAGCAGCCGCTCGTAGGCCTCCTCATCGTGCGTGTGTTCGACCGACTTGAAGATGCTCAGGAGGTCGGAATGGCGCTGCGGCAACTTGGCGACCTCGGCCAGCACCGAGCGAACCGTGTCTGCCAGATCGGCTTCGTCGAAACCGTCGAGCGCGTCATACATGCTCAGCGCGCGGTCGAGCTCGCCGAGCGTGCCCTCGTAGTCGATGACGAAGCCGAACTCCTTGCCCTCGCGGAGCCGGTTCACTCGCGCGACAGCTTGCAGCAGCGCGTGCTCACGCAAGCCTCGGCAGAGGTACAGCACCGTGTTGCGCGGAGCATCGAAGCCAGTCAGCAGCTTCTGGACCACGATGATGATCTCGGGCGCCTCGGGGTCGTTCTTGAAGCGGCCGATGAGGCGCTCGTTGTAGGTGGCCTCATCGCCGTACTTGGCCAACATGCGCGCCCAGAACTTCACGACCTCGTCGGATGGCTCGCTGTCGACGTCGTCATAGCCCTCGCGCATGTCGGGAGCGGAGATGAGAACCTCGCTCGTGACGTCCCCGAGCTGGTCGAAGCAGTCCTTGTACTTCAAGGCGGTTCGCTTGTCGGGCGCAGCCAGCTGGGCCTTGAAACCGGTGCCCTGCCAGTTCGCGCGGAAGTGCTCGCTGATGTCGAAGGCGCGCATGAAGATCACGCGGTCGGCCTTGGAGAGCATCTCGGCGCGCGCGTACTTCTTCTTCAGATCGGCGCGCTGATCGTCAGTCAGATCGCGCGTGTAGCGCTCAAACCACAGGTCAATCGCCGCTTGGTCTTGCTCGATGACCACATGGCGGCCCTCGTAGAGGAGCGGCACCACCTGCTTGTCGTCGACCGCCTGCTTCATGGAGTACGACGGGTCGATCATCCCGCCGAAGCGCAGAAAGTTGTTGCGCTCCTTCTTCATCAGCGGCGTGCCGGTGAAGCCGAGGTAGCAGGCGCGGGGGAACATCTGCCGCATGCGCGCCGAGAGCGCGCCGAAGTTGGTGCGGTGGCTCTCGTCGACGAGCATGAAGACGTCGGGCGAGTCGTTGACGTAGCTCTTCGCCTCGAGCGCGCTCTCGAACTTGTTGATGATGGTGGTGACGATCGCCGCATCGCCGCTCACGAGCTTGAGCAGGTTACGGCCCGAGGTGGCGCGCTGAGGCGCAAGCCCGCAGGCCGCAAACGTGTTCTTGAGCTGCCTGTCGAGGTCGTCGCGGTCGCAGACGAGCACGATGCGCGGACTGGGGATGTCCGGGTCCAGCGCCAGGCTGCGCGCCAGCATCACCATGGTCAGCGACTTGCCGGAGCCCTGCGTGTGCCACACCATGCCGCCGGCGCGGGCGCCGTTCTCGTCCAGCGCCTTGACGCGCTCCAACGTCGACTTCACGACGAAGAACTGCTGGTAGCGGGCGACGCGCTTTTCGCCGTTCTCGAAGAGGGTGAAGCGATAGGCAAGGTCGAGCAGACGTTCGGGGCGACACACGCTGTAGATGGTCTCGTCCTGCGGGGTGACCTCACGGCCGCCCGCCTCATCGACGGCCTCGAAGTGCGGGCGGGCGGCGGCGAGCTCGCCCGAGAAGAGTGCGGCCTTCGCGGCCGCATCGAGCGGGCGGTTGACCGCTGCGGCCGCCGCCCCATCCTCATCCCGCAGCTCGCGCCACTGTGCCCAGAACGGCGGCTTGGTCCCGACGGTCCCGTACTTTGCCTCGTTCTTGTTTGCCGCGAGGAGCATCTGCGCGAAGGTGAAGAGCTGCGGGATGTACTCCACCCTCTGGTTGCGGATCTGCTGGGAGATGGCCTGCTCCAGCTCCTCCGCCGGCGCCTTGCACTCGATCACCGCCAGCGGGATGCCGTTGACGAACAGCACGACATCCGGCCGCGCCGTTTCATCGCTCCTGGTGCGCTCGACGGCGAGCTCCGCCGTCACGTGGAACGCGTTGTTCTCGGGGTGCTCCCAGTCGACGTAGCGGAGGTTGAAACTCTTGGAATCGCCCTCGATGGTCTGCTCCAGCGTCGTGCCGAGCGTGAGCAGGTCGTAGACGTTCTCGTTGGTGCGCTGCAGCCCGTCGTACCGTACGCTCTTGAGCTTCTGGATGGCCGTCTGCACGTTCTCCTCGCTGAACAGGTACTCGCCGCCCTTGTAGGTGATGCGGTTGATGCGCTTGAGCTGCTCGCGCAAAACCTCGTTGAGGACCACGTTGCTGAGCCGCCCGCCACGCAGGCGCAGCGCCCGCGCGGGCGGCACGTACTCATACCCGAGGTTGATGAGGAGCTGCAGCGCCGGGATCTGGGAGAGGTGCTTCTCGTTGAAGGGGAAGGCGGTCACAGCGAGACCTCTCGGACCTCGTCGGCGTGCGCCCGCAGGGACTTGTGCACGTACTTGCTGCCCATGGGGACGAGGATGACCTGGACTCCTTCGCGCCGCGCGAACTTCATCGCTGGGACGAAGTCCGAATCGGCCGTCACAAGGACGATCCGATCGACGATACCCTTGCTCGACAGCCAAGCAACGTCAAGGCCGATCTTCATGTCGACGCGCTTCTGGTTGAAGTCCGGCTGGAAGTCCGCGGCGACGCACGCACGAGGGCGCTTCATGAGATCCTGCTGCGACCGGTAGGTCAGCTTCCATCCGCCGGCAGACAAGACGCCGGCGCGGAACGCCACGTGGTCGGCGTGCTCCAGCTCATCGAGCAAGCGCGTGCGACTTGCGTATACCGCGGTCTTGGAGAAGTCCTGCACAACCCGTGACATCGGATGGACAAGAGCCCGGCCGAACGGCGGGCAGTCATAGTAGTAGATGCGGAAGAGCTCCTCGCTTGAGACGATGCACGCATGCGCGAAGCGCAGGATGTCGTCCGCGGTCGGCTCCCGCTGACCGAGCGCGCGGCGGAGCTGCAGCAACACGAACCCGCCATCCAATAGCACAGCCGTGCGCTTGCTCATCGCCGCGACCCCCGAACAGCGGAAAGCCCCTCAACCAGCACACACGTGCGCGCTGAGGGGCTTCCCTGTTCAAGTGCCGGCCTACCGGCGTTCGGATACTCATGATATTCCCACTTCGGCGCGTTCTTGTCGAGCGCCGAGCACGTGAGAGGCGTTGTGGACATCGGTCGCCTCACCGTCCAGTCTCATCGTCGAAAAGCAGCTGCATGAGCCCTTGGCGCTGCTTTGTGTACCCCGCAGCGAGTGACTCCAGGTGGCCGATCTCTGCCTGCATGCAGGACATCAGCTCAGCGACCGAGCACTGTCGTTCGAACGAGGGAAGTGACACCTTGATGCGGAGGACGTCCCGCCCGTAGAGGTGCGCGACCGAGTTGCCCTGGGCAAGCGAGGCCACCTCCCTACGACGCATATGAGTGATGTAGTGAGCCAGATAGGCTGGCTCATACAGGTGCCGCTGTTTCGGCCGCAGTACGATCATGTCGCCACCCAGGAGGACGCCAGCCTGTTGCACGGCGGTGGCGCTGGCCAGGTCTTCAGCCGTTTCAGATGCGCTCGGCATCAAGATCTCTCCGCCCGCGGTCGCGATATCCATCGCTTCGTTGGTCCGGCTGAGGATTCTCGTGGCCACCTCGCAGTAGCTCGTGTGCAGTTCGCCGTAGAGGATGCAGCGGCGCGATCCCTCGGCGGCAAGATCGCCCTTGCTCAGCGTGCCGCCTCTGCCGGCAACACACAGGTCGCCGAGCGACACGCTGTGAGCAGTTGGCTGCGCCGCTGCCGAGACGAAGAGGCCCAGTCGATGTCGCTGCTTGAGGCCAACAAGCAATTCCGTCTTCTCGATGGCTGCATCCCAGGTCGCAAGAACCGCAGCGACATGCCGCTGCTCGTCCATTGCAGGTAGCGGCACGTGCACATGGCGCCGGAACTCTGTCGGATTCACATTCGCCTGCCCCACAGCGCGCGTGATGATGCGCCGGATCTGACGCCGGCCGGCGGGGCTGTTCATCCAGTAGTTCAAGTACCGCGGGTCAACTCGCTCGACGTCAACTCTCAGACGCACGAGATACGAGGCGAAGACGGCATCGGTGTCGCCCTCAACTAGCCCCGTCTGGCCAACCAGTTCGTGGCTGTTGGTGCGCGTGAGCAGGAGGTCGCCCGAGCGTAGCGCAAGCTTCGCGCACTCTGCATCAGGCAGCTGAGTCCGTGGCAAGTCAGTCAGACGAACTCTTCCTCCACGAACGTGTGGGATACCCAAGACGGGAGTCGTCCCATCGGCGGTGTTTGGCTCGCTCGTCCCGTAGCAGCTGTCGATCAACAGATCCCCAAGTCGCACGACCGCCACCTTGGGGCGGCCGTCACTCATCCCCGCCCTCCAGCCGCCTCTTCTCGCGCTCGAGCTTCTTCACGCTGGTCTCGGGCGTGGGCAAATCCTCCGGCATGGTGCCGCCGATGTCCTCGATGGTCTGGCGGACGCGGCGGCCGACGTCTTCGTGTGTCTTGTTGGCCG
>JBAXRL010000009.1:0-21067 GCA_037131205.1 Actinomycetes bacterium
CCGCGCTCACCAGCTCTCGTAGCGCTCGGAGCCCTTGCGGTACTCCTTGACCTCCTGCCCCATGCCTTCGGCGATGGTCAGGATCCTGCAGGTCATCTCGAAGACACTGGTGAGCTGGTAGGCCTCTTCCAGCAGATGGCCGATGGCGAAGGGTCCGTGGCCGCGCAGCATGACGAGGTCGTACTCCTTGAGCCACTGCGACAGCAGCCCGGCCACCTCGACGGAGCCGGCCGTGAGCTCGGCGGTCACGACCGGCGCCTTGTGGAGCAGGTAGGAACCCTCGCTGTCGACGGGCACGATCTCGTCGCAGACCAGCGAGCGCGCGATGGCGTACGGCGGATGCGCGTGCACGATGGCCTGCGCTGCGGTGCCCAGATAGATGGCGCGGTGCACGCCGATCTCGGTGGAAGCCAGCATCACGTTGGCGTCGTTCTCCTCGAGGCCGGTGTCGATGATGTCGCGCTCCTCGAGGCGGGCGAGCATGGAGCCGCGGCGCGTGATGAGGATGCGGTCGCCCTGGCGCACGCTCAGATTGCCGCCGTGCGAGCTGATGACGCCGGCCAGGAAGAGGTCGCGGCCGATGCTGCGGAACTGATCGAGGACGGCGGAGGAGCTCATGGCGCCGCGCCGATGTCCGCGGCAAGCTCGCTCATGCCCAGCCGCTCGAGCTTGGCCGGCAGGGGCCGCCCCTCCGCGTCCCAGCCGCGCGCGACGTAGTACTCGTCGAGCATCGGCGGCAGGTCCACGACGTGGCCGGCGGACGGCCCTGACGGCACGGGCTCGTGCAGCAGTCGGGGCGGCAGGGTGTCGTCGGCGCGCGTGAACCCCGCGGCCAGGTTGAAGAGCCGCTCGGCCGTCCAGATGCGTTCGCCGAGCAGCAGCAGCTCCTGCGGCTCGATGGTCTCGCCCCACACGGCGCTGAGCAGGCGCGCGTAGTAGTCCTCCTTCATGGCGAACGCGGTGAACTTGCAGACGCTCAGCGAGTCGAGCACGGCGTTGAGGTTCTGCATGTTGATGAGCAGCCCCGATTTGCCGAGAGTGGCGAAACGGTCGACCATCTTGGGCACCCCGAGGATCTCGGGGTTCAGCATGTTGGCGCGCAGGTGGCAGCCGCCGCGGTTGCTGGTGGCGAAGGCGAGGCCCTGAGCCTTCATGCCGCGCGGGTCGTAGGCGGGCATCTCCATGCGCTTCACGCTCATCGAGAGCTCGGGGCGGCCGTAGGCGGCGGCGAAGCGCGCGGAGCCCTGGCCAAGCTCGGCGCCGAGGCCCACCCCGGCGCCCGTGGCCTCGGCGAGGGCCACGACGACGGCGGCGTCGCCGAAGCGCGGCCCGCCGGGCAGCAGGCCCTCCTCGGTGAGCTCCATGGCGCAGGCGATCGTGGAGCCCATGGTGATGGTGTCCATACCCGCCCGGTTGCAGGCGTAGTTGGCCTGCACGATGGCGGTGAGATCGCCGACGCCGCAGTCGCCGCCGAGCGCCCAGATGCTCTCGTACTCGGGGCCTTCGCCGCTCTGGCCGCCGGCCGTGGTGCGCCGCGCGCAGCCGATGACGCAGCCGCGGCAGGCGGCGCGCTTCTGCACGTGATCGCGTTTGAGCATCTCGCCGGAGATCTGGCCGGCCTGCGCGAACTGGCTCTCGCGGAAGTTGCGCGTGGGGAAGGCCCCGGCCTGGTTGAGCACGTTGACGAGCACCGACGTGCCGAACTCGGGCAGCGCCTGGGAGGTGATCGGGTTGGCTTTGAGGACCTTCTCGGCCTCGTAGACGATGAACTCGAGGCGCTGCGGGTCGGCGACCGCCGGGCGCTGGGCGCCGTGCCCGGCCACGACGACGGCCTTGAGCTTCTTGGCGCCCATCACGGTACCCAGGCCGCCGCGGCCGATGGAGCGCCCGCGGTTGTTGACGATGGAGGCGAAGAGCACGCCGCGCTCGCCCGCCGGGCCGATGACCGCGGCCTCGCACCGCGGGTGCAGCTCGCGCAGACGCGCCAGCGAGGCCGGTACGTCGAGGCCCCACAGGCCGGCGGCGTCGCGCCACTCCACGCCGTCGGCGCCGATCGACACGTAGCCCGGCTCGTCCAGGGCGCCGACGACGACCAGGTAGTCCCAGCCGCTGCGGCGGAAGGCGTTGCCCCAGTTACCGCCGGAGTTACCGTCGAAGACGGTGCCCGTGAGCGGCGAGCGGCTGGTGACGCTGTAGCGGCCGCTCGCCGGGGCGCCGGTGCCCGTCAGGGGGCCCGGCGCGAAGATCAGCAGGTTCTCGGGGCTGAGCGGCTCGACTGCGTACAGCCGCTCGCGCAGCGCGAGGTACGCGCCCAGGCCGCGGCCGCCGAGAAAGGCGCGCGCCACGTCGCCGGACAACTCCTCGTCGCGCGCCGTGCGCGCGGACAGGTCGATGCGCAGGCCGCGCAGCGGACCGAGGGCTGAAGCGGAGGCGGTCACATCTCGAGTATAGCCGCGCGACGGGGCTGCCGCTCACGCGTCGGCCCGCGGTCGGCTCGTACTCGCGGCGGGCCGGGGGGCGCAGCGCCCGCCCGGGCCGGGGCGCGCAGCGCCCGCCCGGCCCGCCGACCCGCTCAGAGCGCCTTGCGCCGGTCGACGACGCGCACCGCCTTGCCCTCCGAGCGCTGGATCGTCCTGGGCTCCTTGAGCTTCACGGCGGCCTGGATGTTGAGCACGTTGTAGATCTGCGCCTGCACCCTGCGCTGAAAACGCTCCAGGTCGCCCATGGTCTCCGCGAACAGGTCCTCCCCGACCTCCACCCACACTTCGATGACGTCGAGGTAGCCCTTGCGGTCCACGACGATCTGGTAGTGCGGCTCGATCTCGGGGATGCTCATCAGCACCTCTTCGATCTGGCTGGGGAAGACGTTGACGCCGCGGATGATCAGCATGTCGTCGCTGCGGCCGATGGGCTTGCTCATGCGGGCGGAGGTGCGGCCGCAGGCGCACGGCGCGGAGGTGAGACTGCAGAGGTCGCGCGTGCGGTAGCGGATCAGCGGCTGCGCCTCGCGCGACAGCGTGGTGAACACCAGCTCGCCGACCTCGCCGTCGGGCAGCGGGCGCAGCGTCTCGGGATCGATGATCTCGGCGAGGTAGTGGTCTTCGCCGATGTGCATGCCGGCCTTGCAAAGACACTCGAAGGCGACTCCCGGGCCGCCCATCTCGGAGAGCCCGTAGATGTCGAGAGCGTCGATGCCGAGGCCCGCCTCGATCTGCAGGCGCAGCTCGTTGGTCCAGGGCTCGGCGCCGTGGAAGCCGACGCGGATGGGCAGGTCTTCGGGGCGCAGCCCGCGATCGCGGGCGGCGTCGGCGAGGTACATGGCATACGACGGTGTGCAGCTCAGCGCCGTGGCGCCGAAATCGCGCATGATCTTGAGCTGGCGCTCGGTGTTGCCGCCCGAGATGGGCACGACGGTGCAGCCCAGGCGCTCGGCGCCGAAGTGCAGGCCGAGCCCGCCGGTGAAGAGCCCGTAGCCGTAGGCGTTCTGCAGCAGGTCGCCGGGCTTGACGCCGCCGGCGGCCAGGGTGCGGGCGATGAGATCGCCCCAGGTGTCGATGTCGGCGCGCGTGTAGCCGACGGTCGTGGGGTTGCCGGTCGTGCCCGAGCTGGCGTGGACGCGCACGATCTGGTCGCGAGGCCGCGCGAACATGCCGAACGGATAGTGGTCGCGCAGGTCGATCTTGGTGGTGAAGGGCAGCCCGGCGAGGTCGCCGTGGCAGGCCACGTCGCCGGGCTTCAGGCCCGCCTCGTCGAGCTTCTTGCGGTAGAAAGGCACGTTGGCGTAGGCGTTCTCGAGCATCGCGCGCAGGCGCTCGATCTGCAGCGCGCCGAGCTCGGGGGTGGGCAGCGACTCGGCGGCCGGCTCCCACATGAGACCGCCGGCGTTGTCCGCCACGAGGCGCTCGGGGGAAGGCGCGCTCACAGGGCACGCACCTCCTCGTCGGTGAGCAGCGTCACCTTGTCGGCGAGCAGCTCGACGGCGCGGTCGATGTCGCGCACCGCGAAGCAGATGTTCTGGAACGAGATGCTGTACAGGTACTCGATGGACGCTCCGGCGGCGGCCACCTCGTCGAGCACGCGGGCGAGGCCGCCGGGCTCGTCGGGGACACTCACGCAGATCACCTGCGAGAAGTGCGTCGTGAAGCCGGCGTCGTGAAGCAGCTTGCGCGCCTTGTCGGGCTCGCTGACGATGAGCCTCACGATGCCGTACTCCGCGGCCTCGGTGGTGGAGAACCCGCGGATGTTGACGCCGGCGGCGCCGAGCAGGTCCGCGACCTCGGCGAGGCGTCCGCTGCGGTTCTCGAGAAACACGGTGAGCTGCGTGACCTTCACGGCCCGACCTCCTCATTGCTGACGGCGCCGCGCCCGAGGGCGAAGGCCCGCTCGTTGACGTCCGGGATCCCGGCCGGCACGGCGGCCGCCAAGCCGCGCCGCCACGACGCGGCGGCGCACGGCGGCCCCGCGCGGCCGCGCCGGCCGCGCGACGTTCACGGCGCCCGCGACGCCGTGGCGATGGCTTCGTTGCCGGAGAAGAGGATCGTGCGTTCCACGGGGCAGCGATTATAGCCGATGACGCCCACGCCGGCGAGGCGCGAACCCAAACCCTTGACTTGACCTTGAAGGATTCGCCCAGATGAGCGAGAATACGTGCGGCATGCAACGCGCACCACATCCGCCACGCATGATCCGGACGGCGCCCGGGTGAGCCGTCCGCCTCGCAGACGCCGCAGCCCGGCACTTCTGCGAAGCCGCTTTCGCACCCTCTTCTTCGCTCTTCTCGCCATCGCCGCCCTGGCGCTTGGCCACTGGGAGGCCGCCGTGCCCGCGCTCCTGGGCGTGGCGCTCGGCATGTGCTCCGTACAGGTGGCGCGCACGCGGCGCGAGGATCTGGCGCACACGTTCGCCGTGCTCGACTGGTTGCTGCTGGGCTGCACTCTCGTGTTCTCCGGCGGCGCCGACAGCTGGCTGCTCGCCGCCGTGCCGCTGCTCGCCATGGGCCAACTGGCGGGCGCGCCGCGCAAGGACTGGCCGTTTCTGCTGGCCCCCACGCTCCTGCTGCTCATCGTGCTCGCCATCGCCGACCCGTCGCTCGGCGGCAGCCGCGCCGGCGGGGTCGCCAAGGTCGCCGTGCTCGCCGCCGGCGGCTGGGTCGCGGCGACTCGCCTCAAGCGGCCGCCGGCTCGCCGCCGGCGGCCGGCGCGCGTCGACGACACCACCGGCTTTCACACCGGCGCGCGCCTCGAGGAGCTGCTCGGCGCGGGCATGGACGCCGCGCTCGCCGAGCAGCAGCCGCTGAGCGTCGTGTGCCTGCGCCTGGAGCACTTCCAGGACTGCCGCGACTTCCTCGGGGCGGAGCGCAGCGAGCAGCTCGTGCGCGGCGTCGCACGGCGCATCGAGCGCCGCCTGGCGACCGACGACCGGGCCTTTCGCACGCGCCCCGACGCGTTCGTGCTGGTCCTCGCCGGCCGTACTCTGGCTGAGGCTCGCGCGCTCGCCGCCGAGGTCGCCCACGACGTGAGCGCCAATCTGATCGCCGGACGCCGGCAGACGCTGGCCGCCGGCGCTGCGTCGTTCCCTACCGTCCGCCGGCTCCCCGACCTCCTGGCGGCGGCGCAGGCCGAAGCATCTGCGCCCGACGAGGCCCGTGAGGCCACCGCGGCGCCGGTCACGCTGGCGGCCGCGCAGTGACGCGGCGGCCCTGTCGGGGGCCGCGTCTTGCTACCGACCACCCGCCTCGCTAGGCTTCGCCTGTGGAGATCGACATCGCCAACGAGCAGGTTCCCGAAGGGGTCGCCGTGCGCGTGCGCGTGCGGCTGTCGGGGCGCGAGACCAGCCGGCTCTTTCTCAGCGGCGACACGCTGATCCAGCTCCCGCTCGACGGCGCCCTCAGCGCCGACGAGGATTCGCCGATCCCGCGCACGAGCGTCTTCCTCAGCGAGCTCGTCGGCCTGGCCGACGGACTCTCGCGGGTGTTCTCGAGCGCGGCCGCGGCCGACGCCTACGCCGGCGTCGTCCGCGGCCAGCTTGACGCCACTCTGGAGGCGCTGTGAGCGACCAGGCCGACGCTCTCGTCACCAGACTGGCGCCCTACCGCAAGACGCCGGGCATCGTCGCCGCCCTGCTCATCTCGCACGACGGCTTCGTGGTGGCCGCCGACGCCGAGCCCGGCTTCGCCGCCGACGCCGTCGCCGCCCAGGTGGCCGGCGCCATCGACATGGGCGCCCGCCTGGCCGGCGAGCTCGGCCAGCACGCGGCACGTTACATCTCCCTCGAGTTCGACACGCTCAACGTGGTGCTGGCGCCCTTCGGGGACGAGCTCCTGCTCGCGCTCGTGGGCAAGTCCAGCGCCCTGACCTGCGAGTACCGGCTGGGCACGGCCGGCGCCTGACCGCGCCGCCCGGCGCCGCGCGCGGCGCCGGCCGGACCTACGACAGAAGGGATCTCTCATGGAAGACGCGGTCGAACAACTGGACAGACTGGCGCGGAACGTCGGCGAGTGCACCCGCTGCGAGGAGCTCGTCGCCGGCCGTCTCCGCGCCGTCCCCGGAGGCGGTCACCCGCACTGCGCGGTGATGGTCGTCTCCCTCAGCCCCGACCCCGCCGACGAAGAGGCCGGTCTGCCCGCCGGCTCCACGCTCGTCGCCGGCCTCACCGAGCTCATGCCGGCCCTGGCCGCGAGCGCCGACAAGGTCTACGTCACCACGCTCATGAAGTGCGTGCCGCGCAGCGCCTGCGACCTGCGCGCGCCTCAGGCCAAAGAGCTGGACGACTGCTACCCGTTCCTGTCCAGAGAGCTCACCATCACGACCCCGCACTACGTCCTCCCTGTGGGCGAGGAGACGACGCGCTACCTGCTTGGCAAGCTCTTCAAGGACCTGCCGTACAACAAGGGCGACGCTCTCGAGCTGCGGCTCTTCGACAACCCCGCCTTCAAGATCGTCCCGGTGGCCACGCCCGACAACCTGCGCGAGCTCGACGCCAAGGCGCGCAAGGAGTACGTCGAGCGGCTGCGCGTGCTGGCCCAGGTCATGGGGCTCTAAGGGCCTGTCCCACCAGGTCTGCACGCACGGATGCGCGCGTGGACATATCGCGGATGCGGCCCCTCCCCGGATCCCCACGTAGCAGGGCTACGAGGGGACCGTCTCGTGACCGCCCGGCCGGTCCACGAACGCCCCGCACGCACATCCCTGGCGGGATAGGCCCTGAGGCGGTCCTCGCGCGCGCCTGTTACCGGCCGCCGAGCTCGCGTCCGGCCGCGGCGATGATCTCGTCGATGCGCTCGGAGGCGCCGGCCGGCAGAGGCTTGGGCCGGTGGCCCTCGAGGATCTCCTCCACGGCCGCGACGGCGCGCTCCAGCTCGCCGCGCCTGGCGACGCTCCAGGCGTCGTAGGGCTCGCGCAGCATCAGCCGCGGCATGTAGAGCTCGCCCGAGCGCATGTGCCGCCGGGTCTGCTTCGCCTTGAGAAAGTGCCCGCCGGGCCCTACGTCGGCGACGACGTCCGTCATCAGGTGCTCCTCATCGACGGTCAGCCCGGCGCGCACCCGCCGGCACTGCCGGAACAGCTCGCAGTCCAGGAGGATCTTGGGCAGCGAGAGCATCTGGGCGCCGTCGAGCATGCCGGCCCCGACGAGCAGGTCGGGTCCCATGAGCAGCGCCGCGAGCGCGGTCATGCCGGCGTCGCTGCCGCTCATCATCGAAAAGCCGTTGGCGTCGCCGGTGAGTCCGCTCGCCATGACGGGAAGGTCGTAGCGGCGGGCCAGCCCGACCATGGCCTGGGTGATCAGGATGGACTCGGGCGACGCCGCCGTGTAGATGCCGACGCGCATGTCGAGCACGCCGGTGTCGGCGACGTAGATGCACGGCAGGCCCGGGCGCACGAGCTGGAAGAGCACGATGGCGCTGAGGATCTCGGCGTTGGCCTGCATAACGGCGCCGGCGATGGTGAGCGGCGCCGTGGCGCCCGCGAGCCCCATGCTGTAGATGCACATCGGCACCCCTTCGCCGGCCAGCGCCACGGCCGCGGCGATCATCTCGGGCTCGTGCTGCAGTGGGGGGACGGGGCAGTACACGATGGAGAAGAAGGGGCGCGCCGGATTCCAGCGCCCGTCGTCCGCCGCAGCGGCGAGGATGTCCATCACGTACGGGACCTCCACCGCCCGCTGGACCTCGCCCTGGACGTGCTTGCCGGTGCTGCGCACGCAGGCCGCCAGCTCGTCGAGGACCTGCGTGTTGGGCGGCGCGTCGGCGGCGCTGACGATGTTCCACACCACCCCGACCTCAGGCGCCGCGTCGGCCACGCGGGCGGCGTCGGCCAGATCCCGCATCGTCGATGGGCGCCGCCGGCCGCTGCGGTGATCGAGCGTATAGGCGCCGGTGCCGTCGAGCGTAAGGAAGGTGTCGGAGCCGTCGCAGCGCACGTCGCGGGCCGGATCCCGGCCGGCGAGCAGGATGTCGCGGGGCGCCGCGGCGAGAGCGTCCGCGACCAGCCGCGGCGGGATCTTGACCAGCCCGCTGCCCGCGTGGACCTCGGCGCCGGCCTCGGCGAGCAGCCTCTGGGCGCGGCGCTCGGGAAAGACCACGCCGACGTGCTCGAGGACGTGCAGGCTGGCGGCGTGGATGGCGTCGAGCTCGGCGGAGGGCGGCGGCTCGATACGGGGGATCACGGGCGGTTCCTCCTCGTGGGCGGCGCGTGGCGACGGCCGTCAGGGCACGACCACGCGCAGGGAGCGGGGCACGACCCGGCAGGTGAGCGGCAGCTTGCCCGCCACTTCGCCGTCGGTCTGGACGAGCACTTCCTTGCCTTCTTCGACGGTGACGATCTCGGCCTTCTCGGTGCGGAAGTACTCGACCTTGGGGTGCTTGATGTGCGCGTTGATGAGCGCGGCGGTCCAGTACCAGATGGTGCTCAGAAACGATTTGTCCTTGAGCACGCAGACGTCCAGCAGCCCGTCGCGCATGTCGGCCAGCGGCGTGATGCCGAAGCCGCCGCCGTAGTTGGACGAGTTGCCGAACACCGCGAAGTACCCTTCGACGGTGCGCTCCGCGGTGGTGACGCGGATGAGCGGCTCCTCCCTGGTGAGGTAGTTGGCGAAACCCTGCACCGCGAAGGCCGCCTCTTTGAAGGCCTTCTTCATGACCGGGTTGAGCGAGGCCACGACGGCCGCGTCCATGCCGACGCCGGCCATGAGCCCGAAGTAGCGGTCGCCGGCGAGGCCCAGATCGATCCACGAGACGGTACCCACCTCGAGGAGCTTCACGGCGTCGGGAGGCTCCAGGGGGATGCCGAGCTCCATGGCCAGTACGTTGACCGTGCCCGTGGGCACGATGGCCAGCGGCGCCTCGCCGCCGGCGAGCCCGTTGATGGTCTCGTTGACGGTGCCGTCGCCGCCGATGACACAGACGACATCGAACCCCTGCGCCACGGCCTCGCGGGCGAGGCGCGTGGCGTCGCCCACGCCCGCGGTCTCGCGCGCCTCGACGTCGTAGCCGAGGCCGCGCAGCGCGTCGAGGATCAGCGGCAGGTCGCGACGATACGCGCCGCCGCCCGAGTGCGCGTTGAAGATCGCCATGAGATGCCGGCCCACATCCAGCATCAAAGCGGCTCCGGGCCGCCGCCGGCGAGGCGCGGGCCGGCGGCGTAGCCGGCCTCCCGCGCCGTCACGGCGGCCTCTTCGAAGGCCCCCCCGACCTCCCGCGTATGGTGGGCGCCAGAGCCGTGACAGGGCGCCCACCCGGCGGGAAGCGGCGGGGGATCGGCGAAGCCCGGCGCGGACGTGCCGCGGCCGATGGCGCGCTCGACGTACTGGCGCGGCTCGCCCTCGGCGTGCGGGCGCAGGCCCGTATGGATGTGATGGTCGGCGATCATGCTCCAGCCTCGTGGCGGCAAGCTTACACCTCAGACCCTTCGCGGGGCGCGGCGGCGCGGCCGCCGCGCCAGGACGAAGCCCAGGCCCATGCCGGTCAGAAAGCCCCCGACGTGGGCGAAGAACGCCACCCCCACAGCGGGATGGCGCAGCGACAGCACGCCCTCCACGGCCTGCAAGGCGAACCAGATGCCGAGCAGGATCCAGGCCGGCGCCGCGACCACGGGAAAGATGAACCCCAGTGCGAACACGCTCGGCGCCCTGGCATGCGGATACAGCACGAGGTAGGCGCCGAGCACGCCGGCGACGGCGCCGCTGGCGCCGATCACAGGCGCCGTGGAGCCGGGGTCGGTGAGCACCTGGGTGGCGATGGCCACGAGGCCGCAGGCGAGGTAGAGGCCGAGGAAGCGCGCACGCCCCAGAGCGTCTTCGACGTTGGCGCCGAAGATCGACAGGTACAGCATGTTAAAGATCAGGTGCAGCCAGCCGCCGTGGACGAACATGCTGGTGAAGAGCGTGGCCCACCACGGCACGATGTCACCGGGCGGCACGTCGAGGCCGTGGGCCAGCTCGAAGGGCGTGGCTCCGGCCTTGGCGTAGAAGCCGCCGAGCGTCATGCCGTAGCGCGGCAGCGTCAGCTCGAAGGCGAACACCGCGACGTTGAGCAGGATGACGACCAGGGTCACCACCGCGAAACGGCGCGTGGGGACGTCGTCGTGCAGCGGTATCAAGGCGGGCCGCCGCCGCGCGAGCCGGTCAGGCGGTGACCCTGCAGGCGCACACCTTGAATTCGGGGATCTTGGCCATGGGGTCGCGAGCGGTGTTGGTGAGCATGTTGGCCGGCGACTCCCAGAAGTGGAAGGGCACGAACACGGTGCCCGGGCGCACGCGCGCCGTGACGTTGGCCGGGATGCTGATGACGCCGCGCCGCGTCTCCACGCTGACCGCGGCGCCGTCGGTGACGCCGAGGCGCGCCGCGTCGTCCGGATGGATCTCGGCGAAGCCCGTGGGCACGAGCTCGTTGAGGCCGTCGGAGCGCCGCGTCATGGTGCCCGTGTGGTAGTGCTCGAGCATGCGGCCCGTGGTGAGCGTGAGCGGGTAGTCGCCGCCGGCGACCTCCGCCGGCGGCTGATAGGCGATCGGGAAGAACTTGCCCTTGCCGCGCGTGAACTGGCCGATGTGCAGGATGGGCGTGCCGGGATGCGTCGCGTCGGGGCACGGCCAGCAGAGGCCGCCCTCGGCGTCCAGGCGCTCATAGGTGACGCCGGCGTACGAGGGCGTGAGCGCGTCGATCTCGGCGATGATGTCGGCGGGCTGCGCGTAGTCCCAGCCGCCGGCGCCGCCGAGCCGGCGCGCGAGCTCGGCGACGATCGCCCAGTCCGCGCGCGCCTCGCCCGGGCTCGGCACGGCGGCGCGCACGCGCTGCACCTTGCGCTCGGTGTTGGTGAAGGTGCCGTCCTTCTCGGCGAAGCTCGCCGCCGGCAGCACCACGTCGGCCAGGGCGGCCGTCTCGCTGAGAAAGATGTCCTGAACCACGAGAAAGTCGAGGCCCTTGAGCGACTCGACGACGTGCGTCTGATCGGGGTCGGAAAGCACGGGGTTCTCGCCGACGACGTACAGCGCGCGCACCGTGCCGGCCGCCATGCCGTCGAAGGCCTCGGTGACCCCCAGGCCGGGCTTGTCGGGCAAGGTGACGCCCCACGCCTCCGAGAAGCGCTTCTGGGCGGCCGGATCGCCGACCGCCTGATAGCCGGTGTAGACGTTGGGCAGCGCGCCCATGTCGCAGGCGCCCTGCACGTTGTTCTGGCCGCGCAGAGGGTTGACGCCCGTGCCGCGGCGGCCGAGGTTGCCGGTGAGCAGTGCCAGATTGCTCAGCGCAAGCACGTGCTCGGTGCCGTGCGAGTGCTGGGTGATGCCCATCGAGTAGAAGATGGCGCCCTTGTCGGCGGCGCCGAAGATGCGCGCCGCCTCGCGGAGCTTTTCGGCCGGGACGCCGGCGATCTCTTCCACCAGCTCCGGCGTGTACGCGGCGAGCACCGCCGGGAGGTCCTCGTAGCCTTCGGTGCGTCCGGCGATGAAATCCTGGTCGGCCAGGCCCTCCTCGAGGATCACGTTCATGATGCCGTTGATCACGGCCACGTTGGTGCCCGAGAGCAGCTGCAGATGGATGTCGGCGCGGCGCGCCATGTCGATGGTGCGCGGATCGATGACGATGAGTTTGGCGCCCCGGCGCAGGGCCTGCTTGATGTGCAGGGCGCCGATGGGGTGCGCCTCGCTGGTGTTGGAGCCGATGATGAGGATGGCGTCGGCCTCTTCGAGATCCTCGAACGAGTTGGTCATGGCGCCGCTGCCCAGCGACTGACGCAGGCCCGTGACGGTGCTCGCGTGGCAGAGCCGCGCGCAGTGGTCGACGTTCTGCGTGCCGATGACGGCGCGCATGAACTTCTGGAACACGTAGTTGTCCTCGTTGGTGCAGCGCGCCGACGAGAACCCGACGAGCGCGTCGGGGCCGTGCTCGGCCTTGATCGCGGCGAAGCGCTCCGCGACGAGGTCGAGCGCCTCGTCCCAGGTGGCCGGAACGAGCTCGCCGTCGCGGCGCACGAGCGGCTGCGTGAGCCGGTCCGGATGCGAGACGAACTGGTAGCCATACCGGCCCTTGACGCACAGGTTGCCCTCGCCGGGACCCTCGTTCACCAGGGATGTGACCTGCACGACGCGGCCGTCCCGCACCTGCAACTGGACGTTGCAGCCGCAGCCGCAGAAGGGGCACACGGTGTCGATGGCCGCGGTGGCGCCGGCCTTGGCCGAGACGCGGCTGAGCTTGTCCATGAGCGCCCCGGTGGGGCACGCCGACACGCAGTTGCCGCACATCTCGCAGTCGGTCTCGACCATGGAGCGCCCGAACGACGTGGTGATGAGTGAATCGAAGCCGCGCTCGCCGAAGTCCAGGACGTGGCACTGCTGGACCTCGCGGCACACCGATACGCAGCGCCCGCAGAGGATACAGCGGTTGGGGTCGTAGGCGATGAACGGCGTGTCCTCGCGGGCCTCGTAGCCGCGCGCCTCGGCGCCCTGGAAGCGGTTGGCGAACACCCCGTGATCGATGCTGTGGCGCTGCAGCTCGCACTTGCCGTTGGCCTCGCAGCTGCACTGCAGGCAGAGGTCGGCGCCGCGCACCGCTTCGTCCTCGGGAAAGCCGAGCTCGATCTGCGCGAAGTTGGTCTTGCGGTCCTCGGGCCAGAGCTTGGGCATGTGCGCCGGCGGGCTCACTTCGGCGACGCCGGCGTTGATGTCGATGAACACGGGCGGTACCTCGGCCATGCGGCGCACGCGCGGGGCGAGGCCGGCTTTGGCCCCCAGCGCTTCGACGAAGGGCGTGCGGCGCAGGTCGCGAAGCTGCTTTGAGACCGCCTGCATGTCGTCGCCGCGCAGATAGGCGTCCATGCTCCAGGCCGCCTTCTTGCCCTGGGCGATGGCCTGGACCGCGGTCTGCGCGCCGAGCACGGCGTCGCCGCCGGCGAAGACCCTGGGGTCGGCGGTCTGCAGGGTCCAGTCGTCGACCGCCAGGGTGCGCCAGCGCGTGTGGGCAAGACCCTCGGCCTCGCCGGCGCCGGCGAGCTCGGGGAACTGGCCGATGGCGCTGATCACCTGGTCGCAGGCGACCACGAACTCCGAGCCCTCGAGCGGTAGTGGCCGGCGGCGGCCGGAAGCATCGGGCTCGCCGAGCTCCATGCGGATCATCTCGATACCGTGGACCTTGCCGGCGTCGTCGGTGAGCACCCCGACGGGAGCCACCTGGAGCACGAGGCGCACGCCCTCTTCCTCGGCCTCGTCGACCTCGGTGTGGTGGGCGGGCATCTCGGTGCGGGAGCGGCGGTAGAGGCAGGTGACCTCTTTGGCGCCAAGCCGGATGGCGGTGCGGCAGGCGTCCATGGCGGTGAAGCCGCCGCCGATGACCGTGACCTGCTCGCCGACGTGCACCGCGCCCTTCAGTTCGAGATCGCCGAGGAAGTCGACGGCGGTGACGACGCCGGGAGCGTCCTCGCCGGGGCAGCCCATGGCGTTGGCGTTAAAGGCGCCCAGGGCGAGGAAGACGGCGTCGTAGTCGGCGCGCAGGTCGTCGAGGAGCACATCGACGCCGAGGCGCACGCCGGTCCGCAGCTCGACGCCCAGGCGCCAGAGGATGTTGAGCTCCTCGTCGATGACGTCGCGCGGCAGGCGGTAGCTGGGGATGCCGTAGCGGAGCATGCCGCCGGGGTGCGGCATGGCCTCGAAGATCGTGACGGCGTGCCCCTCGAGGCGCGCGTAGAAGGCGGCGGAGAGGCCGGCGGGCCCGCCGCCCACGACGGCGATGCGCTTACCGGAGTCGGGCTTGGGCTCGTGAGGCAGCAGCAGCTCGCCCTCCTGCTCGCCGGGGCGCGTGTGGTCGGCCATGTAGCGGTGAAGCTGGCAGATGGTGATGGGGTCTTCGATGAGCTGCCGCCGGCACGGACCCTCGCAGGGCCGCGGGCAGACGCGCCCGAGGATGCCAGGGAAAGGCAGATCCTCGCGAAGCACGCGCATGCCGGCCTCGTAGTCGCGGGCGGCGATGTGCCCGAGGAACTCGGGGATCTTGATGTGCGTGGGGCAGGCGTCGCGGCAGGGCGGCGTGCAGAACGACGTGTGGTCGCTGAGCATAAGCTCGAGGTTGAGCTGGCGGATGGCGCGCAGCTCCTCGGTCTGCGTCGTGACGACGAGACCGTCGGCGACCTGCGTGTCGCAGGCCGTGACGGGGTCTTTGCGGCCCTGTACCTCGACGACGCAGAGGCGGCAGGCGGAGATGGGGTCGAGGCGGTCGTCCTGGCACAGCGTCGGGATCTCGATGCCGGCGGCCCTGGCGGCCTGGAGGATGGTGACGCCGGGTTCGGCGGCGACCTGCCGCCCGTCGATGGTGAGATTCACGCTCAGCTCCCTTTGGTCAGCCTGTGAGCAGCCACGCGCCGCGAAGGCGTCCGCAGGCGTGCGTGACCGACCGTGATTGTACTCGAATTCCGCGGCGGCGGTCTGCGCCCGGACGCCGTGGGTGGATGCCCGGCGGCGCGGCCCCGATGCCCGCGCTGGACAATACGCTTCGGTACCCTTATGATTCGGGTACCAAAATGAATGACTCTCCGCCACAGAAGAACGACGCCATCACCGCCGACCTCGTGCAGCTCCTGCCGGAGCTGGTCGTGGCTCTGTACGAGTCGGCGCCTCACGCCCGGGCGCGCCGCAGCGCCCCGGCGGAACGCCTCACCGGCCGGCAGATGAAGGCCGTCGTGTTTCTCGCCCATCGCGGAAGGGTCACGATGGGCGAATTCGCCGACGGCCTCGAGATCGGCCGCGCCGCAGCCAGCGAGCTGGTGGCGCGCCTCGTCGAGAAGGGCGTCGTCAGACGCGCCCCCGACCCTGCGGACCGGCGCCTCGTGACCGTGACCCTGTCCGCCCACGCGGAAGGCCTCGCCGCCGATGTGTTCGCGCAGTGGAGCGCGCAGATCGCGGCGGCCTTCGCCCTCTACCCCGACCTCGATCCCGACACTCTCGTCGCGTTCCTGCGCACCGTGATCGTCCACCTGAAAGGAAGGTCCGAACCATGAGCGTACCCGCCACCGCGGCCGAGGCGCCCGCCACCAGCCCCGCCCGCAGCCCGTGGGCGATCCTCGCGGTGCTCTGCCTCGGCCTCTTCATGATCCTGCTGGACGGCACCATCGTGAACATCGCCATCCCGCACATCCAGACCGCGTTCGATACCAGCTTCAGCAACATCGAGTGGGTGATGAACGCCTATATCCTCGTGTTCGCGGTGCTGCTCGTGCCAATGGGTCGCTTCGGCGACCTCTGGGGTCGCCGCAAGCTCTTCGTCGCCGGCATGGTGCTCTTCACGCTCGGCTCGCTCGCCTGCGGCCTCGCCCCAAGCATCTACCTGCTCATCGCCTCCCGCGTGGTCCAGGGCATCGGTGGCGCTGCCATGATGCCATCGACGCTGAGCATCATCGCCACCGTCTTCCCCGCCGACAAGCGCGGCGCCGCCATGGGCGTCTGGGGAGGCGTCTCCGGGCTGGCCTCGGGCCTCGGCCCGGTGCTCGGCGGCATCGTCATCCAGTATGTCACCTGGCCGTCGATCGAGGGCAGCTGGCGCTGGATCTTCCTCGTCAACATCCCGGTCGGCGTCATCGGCGTCATCCTCAGCCTCCGTATCGTGCCGGAGAGCAAGAACCCGACGGCCGTCGAGACCCTCGACCTGCCAGGAGTCGGCCTCCTCTCCGCCTCCCTCTTCTGCCTCACGTTCGCGCTCGTGGAGGGCCAGAAGTACGGCTGGACCTCGGCCACCATCCTCGGCCTCTTCTCAGCCGCCGCCGTCGCCTTCGGGCTCTTCTACTGGCGCGAGCACCGCGTGCGCCAGCCACTGATCGACTTCTCGCTGTTCCGCAGCGTCAACTTCGCCGCCGGCAACGCTACGGGCCTGCTTCTGAGCGCGGCCATGATGGGCGCCTTCTTCACCATCCCGATCTTCCTGCAGTCGGTGCTCGGATTCAGCGCCATCAAGGCGGGCCTGGTGATGGCACCGATGTCCGTGATCATCATCTTCGCCGCCCCGGTTGCCGGCATTCTTTCCGACCGGATCGGCAGCAAGTGGATCGTGGCCGGCGGCATGTTCGTTCTGGCCATCGGCCTCGCGTGGATGGCCGGCCTGGTTCCGGGCGTCGCCAGGATCTCGCCGGCCACGACGTCGCTGAGCCTGCTCGCCCCGTTCCTCATCTCCGGCATCGGCATCGGCCTCGCGGTCGCTCCTGTGACCTCCGCCGTAATGGCGACGGCGCCCAGGGACCGCGTGGGCAACGCCTCCGGCGTCCTGTCCACGATGCGCCAGGTCGGCAGCCTGATGGGCATCGCCATCCTCGGGGCCGTGCTGCAGAACCGCGTCACGGCCAATATCACCTCCGGCATCCATGCCGTCCAGGGCATCCCCGAGGCGGTCCAGCAGAAGATCGTCGCCGGGGCCACCGCCGGCGGCCTGCAGATGGGCGTGCCGAAAGGTATCGGCGGCATGCCGGCCATGGCCCAGAAGATGATGGAGGCCATGTTCAAGACCTGGTTCACCAACGCCGTCGCCAGCACGTTCGTCGTGGCCGTGATCCTCGCCGCGATCGGCGGTCTGTGCGCCTTCCTGCTCCGTCGTCCCGCGGCGCATGAGGAAGGCGTCGTCATGGAGGCCGAGGCGCCGGCCGGATCCTCCGTGGACGCCGCCGTAGCCCAGGCTGGCGACGCCTGAACGCGCCCATCTGCGCCCATTCCAGGAGACGCCGACGGCGCCGACGCATGACAGGGCGCCAGACGTGGTAACGTACGCGCGTCAAGGAGGTTCCGCATGCCCCAGTCCACGCAGAGCGCGGCGCCCAGGCTGATCGTCATCCCGCGCCCCCTCGAAGGCTTCTTCTACCCGCGCCTCACGCAGCGCTTCGACGGCCGCGACGACCTCATGGTCGTCGTCGATCGCCGGGCGGGTGAGCGCCGGCGCCCGCGCTGGGTCGCCGGCCACGGGCCGTTCAGCGAACGGCGCCGCGGCGACCGTCGCGACGGCGACGTGGCGTGGTCGCTGCCGGACATGCCGTTCTCCGCGTCCTGAGCCGTCGCGAGCCTCCGCTAGATCCAGCCGTTCTCGCGGCTCACGATGACGGCCTGGGCGCGGTCGACCACGTTGAGCTTGTGGTAGACATTGTGCAGGTGGTTGCGCACCGTGCTCTGCGAGAGGTCGAGCGCCCTCGCGACCTGCTTGTAGGTCTTGCCGGCTGACAGGAGCCCGAGCACCTCGAGCTCGCGGTCGGTGAGAGGGTTGGGGATGTCGCTCCTGGGCGGCGCCAGCTCGCCGAGGTGCACCCTGACGCGGGCCAGCAGCTCCTTGATGTGGAACGGCTTGGTGATGTAGTCGGCGGCGCCCTTCTGGAAGCCCAGCAGCTTGTCGTTGATGTCGCGGCGCGCCGTAAGAAAGATGATCGGCGACTTGAGATCCACGGGTTTGGCGCGCAGGCGCTCGTACACGGCGAACCCGTCCATGTCGGGCATCATGACGTCGAGGAGCACGAGATCGGGGATGTAGAGGGAGGCCGCGCGAATGGCCTCGTCGCCGTTCGCGGCCGTGCGCACGTCGTAACCCGTGACCTCCAGGGCCTCGGCGACGAGCCTGCGGATGTCGGGCTCGTCGTCCACGACCAGGATGCGTTTGGCCATCAGCTCCCTCTCCAGCTCCGGCGACGCGCCGGATCCTCTCCGCCCCGCTCGGGCGTGCCCACCTCGCTCTGGCGCCCGCGGGCGCTGTACCTTGCGGCGTGCCCGCGGTTGTCAGATTCGCGCCGCGGGCGCGATTTCCCCCCGCGCCACACGTAAGCGGGTATCGGCAGCATCCGGCGCCGACGTTAGCCCCCAGTGTGAGGGAGGACGGGCGACCGCGCTCGCCCCGCGTCCGCCAGTCTACCGCAGCAGCCGGTCGCCGTAGGCGACGAGCAGGACGACGATCGCGACCCCAACGGCGGCGGCCAGGGCGATGTCGAGGTACTGGCGACGGCGGCAGGCGTCGATGCTCAGCGTGACGAAGCCGTAGCCCGCCACGAGCAGCCCGACGATCCCGGCGATGGTGATCACGAGGTTCACGCCGTCCATGGTACACGCGTGGCGGCGGCGGCGGTGGAAACGCCGGCGCGCGCTCAGCGTTCGAGGCGCGCCGCGAGAAACATCAGCGGATGCACGGCGCGGCGGCCGGCGAGGTCGTGGATCTGCGCGCGGCACGACGTGCCGGTCGCCAGCACGGCCGCCTCCGGCCCCTCGGCGCGCACCGCGGGAAGCAGGACGCGCTCCGCCATGGCGACGCTCAGCTCGTAGTGCTCGGCCTCGTAGCCGAACACGCCGGACATGCCGCAGCAGCCGGCGTCGAGCACCTCGACCTCGAGGTCCGGCGTCGCGCCCAGAGCGCGTCCCGTGGCCGCCGCGAACGACAGCGCCTTCTCGTGGCAGTGGCTGTGCAGCAGGGCGCGGCCGCCGGCGCGGAAGCGCAGGCGGCCGGCCGCGGCCAGGTCGGCGACAAGCGCCAGCGCCGGGCGCGCCGCCGCGGCCACCGCGGCGACGCGCGCGTCGCCGGGCAGCAGGCGCCGCCAGTCGTCGTACACCATCGACAGGCAGCTGGGCTCGATGAACAGCAGGTCGCAGCCGCCGGCGGCGTGCTCGTGGAGCGCGGCCAGCGCCGTGGCGGCCGCGACGCGCGCCTTGTCGATCTGTCCGCTCGAGAGCGCGGTGCGCCCGCAGCAGCCGGCGCTCACCAGGGCCAGCTCGACGCCGGCGGCGCGCAGCAGGCTCGCCAGCGCCTCGCCGACCTGGGGCTCCTGGTACTGCACGAAGCAGTCGACGAACAGCGCCGCCCCGGCGCGCGCCGGCGCGCCGGCCAGCCGCTTCGTCAGCGGCCGTCGCGAGAACGCGGGGAGTGGCCGGTCGTGGGCGACGCCGACGCGGTCGGTGACCCGCCGCGCGAGGCGCGTCCTCGCGAAGGCGTTCACGAACGGCGCGACCGGGGAGGCAAGGGCCGCGAGGCGGCGGAAGTCGGCGATGCCGCGCGCCAGGGCCGGCACGCCCTCCCGGGCGCGGAGCTCGGCGAGCCACTCGACCTTGAGAGCGGCCATGTCGACGCCGGCCGGGCACTCCGTCTTGCAGGCCTTGCAGGCCACGCACGTGCCGAGCACCTCGCGGAGCTCGGCGGCGCCGATGGCCGCCAGCGGCACGGCGCCGCAGAGCACGCCCTGCAGGGCGTTGGCCCGGGCGCGCGTCGCGTAGGCCTCGCTGCGCGAGGCCGCGGCCGGCGGGCACATGGTCCCGCTGAGCTTCTTGCAGAGGCCCGCGCCGAAGCACTTCTCCACGGCCAGGTCGAAGCCGCCCTCGGCGGCGTACGAGAGCCGCGGCGCCCAGGCGCCGTCGCCGCGGTAATCGGCGCCGTAGCGCAGGGATCCGGCCACGGCGGGGCCGTCGACGATGGCGCCCGGCCCGAGCAGGCGGCGCGGGTCGAAGGCGTCCTTGACCGCGACCATCGCCGCGTACAGCTCCGCGCCGAGCAAGCCGGGCAACGCCCAGCTTCGCGAGCGCCCCACGCCGTGCTCCCCGGAGATCGCGCCGTGGTACTCGGCGACCAGGCCCCCGACCGCCGCGGCCAGCGTCTCCATGCAGCGCACGCCGGCCGCCGACTTGAGGTCGAGCAGCGGCCGCACGTGCATGCATCCGGCCGAGGCGTGCCCCGTGAACGAGGCGCGCGCGCCGGCGGCGGCGACGAGACCCTCGAGCTCGTCCACATAGTCGGCGAGGCGCTCCGGGGCCACCGCCGTGTCTTCGACGAAGGAGGCCGGCCGCGCGGCGCCCGGGGCGCCCATGAGCAGCGGCAGCACGGCGCGCCGCAGGGCGCCGGCCTCGGCGAGCGCCGCCTGGTCCTCCAGCCACTCGACCCGGATCGCGCCGAGATCGCCGGCCAGCGCGCGCAGCCCGCCGAGCCCGGCGCGCGCCTCGTCGACGCCGCCCTGGTACTCCACGGTGAGCAGCGCCCGCTCCGCGCCGGCCAGCAGCGGCGCGAGGCGCGCGAAGGCGGCGAGGTTCGGCGCCGCCCGCAGCGGGTCCAGATCGACCAGCTCGACCGCGGAAGGGCCTGTCTCGAGGATCGCGACGTTGGCCTGCAGGGCGGCGCGCAGGGTGGCGAACGTCAGCGCCGCCCCCACCCGCGCCGCCGGCAGAGGGTCGAGCGCCACCTCGATCCCGGTGAACAGCGCCAGCGTGCCCTCCGACCCGGCGAGCAGCTTCCCCAGGTTCGGCGCGGGCGCGAGCAGCTCGCGCAGATTGTAGCCGGAGGTGCAGCGCCGGGTGCGCGGGGAGTCCTCGGCGATAGGCCGTCGGTACCGCTCGCGGACCTCCGCGAGCGCCGCCGCCGGCGCGGCCGCCCCCGCCCCCGCGAGTCCGCTCGCCAGATCGGCGCCGCGGCACTGCCCGAAGACCAGCTGCCCGCCACCCACAAGGACGGCGTGGATGCGCACGACCTTGTCTTTGGTCTCGCCGTAGACGATCGAGCGCGACCCCGAGGAGTTGTTGCCCACCATGCCGCCGATGGTGGCCTGGTCCACCGTGGAGGTGTCCGGCCCGAACTCGAGGCCGAAGGCCGCGG
>JBAXRL010000010.1:0-20060 GCA_037131205.1 Actinomycetes bacterium
GGCGCCCCGCAAAAGACTGGCTCCTCGGGTAGGACTCGAACCTACAACCCTTCGGGTCGAGTCAATCCACCGGCGCTGTCGGCTTGTTCCGGCCGAAAGTGCCCCTGTGCAGGGATAACGAGAAACGTCGTTGGGCGCTGTCGGGCGCCTCCGGGCTGCTTCGGCGCAAGTTGGGAGGACAAACGGAGGACAAACGGGAGATGAGAACGTGAAAGCCAAGACATGACCATCCCCGTCGCTCAGGCGCCGGTGATCCACAAATGGGGCGCCCGGTGGGCGCACAGCCGGCAGCGCTTCCGCCGGGCGAGCCCGGCGGCCGCGGCGCGGGGTAGTGCGAAAAGGGAAGACAAGGATTCCTCGACCTCGAGGCCGTGCCGTGGGGCGCGCCCTACGCGACTACCGACGGTGTGCACATCGAGCAGTTCGGCTTCGCGAACTGGAACGCGGCGCGGTGGAAGAAGGGCGCAGCCGGCACGCTGGACCGCACGGCATGGCTGGTAGCCTTCCTCTCCGGCAAGCTCGCCATCCCGATCCAGAGACTCAGTGACGCGCAGGTGAAATCCGGCGGCAAGGGTGTCACGACGCACGCACAGTGCACACGTGTCTTCCGCGTCGCCGGCAGTCACACCGACCCCGGCACCGGATACCCGTTTTCCTACGTGCTCGGGCTGGCGAAGAAGTGGGCGAAGGCCGCGTAGCCGCGCGTCTGAACTCCGCGTGGGCCTGGCGCCTATCGCACGGTGAGGATGCTCGTGCCGATCTTCGCTGCATTGTTTCCGGCGAGGTCTGTGGCGAGGATGGAGTACTTGTACTTGCCCTTCGGGAGAGTGCACTTCCACAGGTAGGCCAGGAGCTTCCCGGTCTCCTGCTCACCCAAGGGGACTGCCTTCAGCTTTTTGCCTGTGGAGCTGCGCAGATGCAGCGACACGTCGGCCGTTGGACTGAGGGCGTCGTCCACCTGGTAGGAGAATGTGACGTAGCCTCGCTGGCCGCAGGAGAGCCTGTATGGGGCGAGAGTCTGGGGCCCGTGGGTGTCGAGGGTCACGGTGTTGGTGTACTCAGGAGAGACCGCGTGGGGCGACACGTCCCATTCCTCGAAGTGGAGCCCGATGTTCTTGAGGCCGTCTCCGGCCGTGAGGGGAACGTCGGTCTCCCCGTAGCCGAAGCACACGAATGACCATGTGTTGGGCAGACGCCGCGAGCCCATGACGTCAGGCTCCTGTATCCCCGAGTCGGCCAGCACATCGCCTGAGAGGTAGTAGCCGACCATGCCGCGGGGCGCCTCGGACGGGTCCTCCAAGAAGTACTCGCCCGAGTAGACGAGGTGGCTGAACGCGGACTTCGTCCACGCGCTACCTGGGTCAAGGCGCGCGTATGACCCGGACCATAGGCCACCGCTGCGCGCTCCCGTTCCGGCAATCGGACCCACGATGCCGAGAATGATGAGGATGCCGGAGACGGATAGCGCGACCGCCAGCCTGCGGCTTCTGTTGATTCCCATGGTCGCTCCCTCTGCTCGTTCCCTATCGAACCCTGCGTGGCACGAACCGCTCCGGTGGTCCTCTGGTTATCGGCAGATGAGGGACGGACCGACAGTCTACCCCCTTGACTGTCGCGTCGCCCGCGCGGCCGTCCACAGGCTCGCTCGCCGGGGGGGAAGACAAGGATTGCCCGGACATGACCATCCCCTTCCGTCCGGTTGCGCGTTCAGCCTCCGGATCGACGGCCGCGAGAAGGCGGACATGGCGCGCCGCGAGCCGCGCCCGTAGCTCCCCGCTCTGAAGGCGTCGTCGCGCAGACTCCAGTTCTGAGGGGCCTCCCTCTTGCACCCTTGCCGGCGCTGGTGTACAACTACAGCGTCAGGTAGCAAGAGTGAAGGAACGGTGTCATTCCCTCTCTCCGCAACATCTCGGGCAACTTTCGGTGCGCGCCATCAGGTAGAATAGCCGTGGCCGGGCCACGCTCTGCGCTGCCTGACAGTGACGCCGTCCCTCTGGCCCGGCCGCTCCTCCCCCTTGCTGCCCCATCACTTCGGCGCCGTCGTGCGCCAGATCGGAGGCAGTGCCATGTCAGTGAAGTACGTCCGTGCGCTCATCGGCTTCACGCGGTGCGGCGAGTCGCGCCTGCACTTGCAGCGCGGCTGGTTTGAGGATTCCAAGCTCGGCCGGCACGGGTTCGTCGTCCTGCTGGTTCGCGTTCCCGTGGGGGCGGGTGACCTCATGGAGGCCCCCGCCGGCCAGGCAGCCGACAAGTTCGAGCGCGCCCTGCGCGCAGCCGGCGATCCATGGGCGCCGCCGCGTTCCCTGCGTCAGCGCAGTCGCATCGCGGCGACCGTGCGCCACGTCGCTGACGAGCTCGGCTGGAATCTCACGGAGGCAGAAGAGGCGATGATCGTGGAGATGCAGGAGGACCGCACCGTAGACACGACGGCGCAGAGGCCCCCCGAGCCCCGCAGAGACGTTGCCATGATCCCGGCCGCCTGCGCTCGGCGCTCCGTGACGAGGTCGAGGCCCGCGTCAGCCGCGCCTTGGCAGAGGAGCGCAGGCTCCTCTGCCCCGCTGCAGAAGGGCACCCCATGACCGGCGAGCTCGACATGGCGAAGGCTCACCGCATCCGCGGCTTTGAGGGCTCTCTCGGCGAGTGGTTTCAGCAGCTCGAGTGGTTGTACACGGAAATGGTCGGCGCCGGCGGCGTGCGCCTTTGGGGCGGCCGCGTCTTGGACGGCGGATACGCCAGTGCCGCTGACGGGCGCACCGGCACTTTCTGGCACCTGTGCACGACCAGCACCCGGCTTGGAACCGAGGCCTCCCGCGTTCTCTCCATCCATCGGGCCTCCGACATCGGGCGCGTGCACGACGTGCTCGAGCGGCTCGCGGTCGGCGACCCACGCGCGATCTGGTGGTGGGAAGAGAGGCGCGGCCCGCGCAAGCTGTTTCTGCACGTCGCGCCGATTGACTTCTCCATGCACATCGTTCTCCGCCAGGCGGGCCGCGACTTTCGCCTCACGACTGCCTACCCGGTCCGCAAGAGGAACGCGCAGCAGTACCTCATGAGGAAGGCGGCGGACTCGTGGGAAAGCGGGATCCCGAGGCGCCGCGACGATCGACACGTCGACTGGCGCCGGCCGCTTGCCGGGCCACACAGGTGGCCGCGGGTGCGGCACGCGGTGGCGGCCGGCTAGCCTCGGACGGAAGAGCCGTCAGCGGCCATCAGCGTAACGACCGCAGACCTTCTGTTCGTAGGCGCTGGCCGGCAGGCAACGGCAGACACGCGACGGGATGCGGCCGGCATTAATCTCGCGGAGTGCAAGACCCTCCCACTGGTCCGCCTGGTTCCTGAGTCGTTCGGGGCCGAGACCGTAGTCGGCCGCGCCCTCCATACACTCGCGCACCTGGGCGATCGCGTCGGCGCGCTGCTCCACCAGGCGCACAAGCCGCTCGGCTTTCGCCTCCTGGGCAAGCAGACGAACGCGAGCCTTCTCGGCGGCTGTGAGCTTCTTCCGGGTCTTTGTGGCCACCACGTCATCGTACAACACAGAGAGGCTCCGGGGTGCCGCGCCCGGAGCCTCTCGCGGGCACCAGCACCATGTCGGCGCGGCGCCCTGCCGGTGGAGCCAGGCGCGTGACAGGCCGCGCGGCTCGACGCCGAGGTCTCAGCCGCCGCGGCAGCGCTCCAGTTCTTCGCGGGCGATCTGCAGAACCTCTTCGCGGCCAGGACAGTAGTGCTCGTCGCGAATCCAGCGAGGGCCGTCCTTGCCGAACTACACGGCGTAGTGGTCGGTCGTCTCGGCGACGAACTGCACCTCGTCCGTCATCCACTCTGACGACCACGCCGCGGTGAGGCCAAACCGGCTGAGCAGGTCGGCGTGGGCCTCGGAGCCGGGCACAGCGGCGCGGTCCCGGGGGAGGCGGACGACGATAGCGGCGACCTCAGCGGCGCGCTCGCGCACCTCGGCGAGCTTCCGGCGGCGGATATCCTCCTGCCAAGTGGAGGTCTCCGGCTGGCCGCGGCGCTTCACCCGGCGCCGCCTCTGTGGTCCCAGCGGGCGCGCGCGGCCTTGCGGGCATGGGAGCTGGCCGTGAGCCCGTCCCACTTCGAGCCATCGCCCTCTGCAGCGGGCACGTCGAGCTCGGCCAGCGCGTCCGCTGCGATCGCGGCCTGGGCGACGCAGGCGACGAACTCCGTGTGCGCGGCGATCACAGCCTCCGGACCGGGAGGATCGGCCAGCGCCGCTACTTTCGCGACGGGGGGCTTCCGGCGGCAGGAGCCCTCCCGTCTTGGCCAGCCAAGCCCCTCGCACCTCGTATACTCATCAGCGAGATGCTCACGGACGAGACGGACAACGAGCGCGACCGGGAAGCTGGCGAACAGCGAGACGCTGAAGAACTGAGTGCGGACGGCTTGCTGAGCCGTGAGCAGATTCTCGCAGCAGCGGATGACGAGGGCACCGAGGAAGAGCGGACCATCCTCGATGCGGCTGCCGTCGGGAGAGTGTTGAACGGGAGACTGACGGAGATCACATCTCTGTTCCGGACGCCGGGCGCCAACTATGCTGAGCTCGGCAAGCGTCTCAGCACGACGGCGCGCCCCATCATTCCGAAGACCAACCCGGCGCTGTTCGCCGAGAGGCCAGAGATCGATCTTCAGCGGACCGTCGTCAGGCAGCAGCAGGCGCAGAACGACGTGCTCCTCGCGATGCTCGATGAGAGCAGGAACGAAGGCCGGCGCACCAAGCTCATCCTGGTCCTGACCGCGATCTCGGCCGCGGCAGCAGTCGCCGCCGTGGTCGTGAGCCTGGCGTTCGGCCCGAGGACTGACACGTCCACCCCGGGCGCGACGCCGTCGCCCTCCCCGAGCATCAGCCGCAGCGCGACTCCCTAGCGGAAGGCGGGAGGACGGCCGGGTCCACAGCCGTCACGAGGGCGGGCCGCCCTCCTGGGGTCATCCTACGCGGGTGGCGGGAGGAGCCAAGGTGAACAAGAGGAGTGGGGAGCATGAGCAGACGAAGTGAAGCAGGGGAACGAACGAGGCCGGGATTGATGGCCTGTCGAAACTGACGTCTGGCGGGTAGACTATGCTGGACGAGGCACACTGGAGGACAGATGCCCCACGCACGGCCACACCGGATCCCCGACTCGGACACCCGCCTGTCGGTCCCGCTCTTCACGGTGGGCGAAGCTGCACGCTACTTGGACGTGGCGCCGAGCACGCTCGGCCGTTGGTCGCGGAGCGAGCTGCTCATCACGAGGGGGTCGGAGGGCGGGCGCACCGCCAGCGTACCGTTCATCGGCCTGGCGGAAGGACTCGTGCTCGCCGCGTTCCGTCGTACCGGCATCTCGATGCAGCGCATCATCCCTGCGCTCCAGAAGCTGAAGGCGGAGGTCGGGGTCGAGCATGCCCTCGCGTCGCGGAGCCTGTACTCCGATGGCGCCGAGATCCTTTTCGACTACTCCGAGGAGTGCGACCACAGCCTCTCTGGATTGACGGTCGTGACCTCGGGCCAGCGCGTCTTCACAGACGTCATTCGGGACTACTTGAAGCTCATCAGCTACGACCAGGCGGGGTGGCCCGACGTTCTGCGCTTGCCGCGCTTCCCGCGCATCGAGGTCGTGGTCGACCCGCGCCGCTCCTTCGGACAGCCGATCCTGCAGCAGTACGGGGTGCGCGTCGAGGATCTCGTCGACCGATGGCACGCCGGCGAGAAGACGAAGGAGATCGCCGACGACTTCAGGGTGCCTCCTGACGTCGTAGAGGATGTCCTCCGCGCCGCTTGACCCTCCGGAGTTCCTCGTCGACCGGAGCCTCGGGTCGGTCACTGTCCCGACGGCCCTAGCCCAGCTCGGCTTCACCATCCACACCCTGGAGTCGGTTTGGGGGGAGCGCGCTGCCACACTGCCCGACGAGGAGTGGCTTGAACGCGGCGGACGGGAGGGCTGGCTCTGCCTCATGAAGGACAAGGTCAGGCGGCGCCCCGAGAACCGCTCGGCCATCGAAGCTCATGGCACCAAGGGGTTCTGCATCACGACCGGGAAGCTCACCGGGCCCGAGCAGGCTCAGATGTTCGTCCACAACATCAACCGCATCATCCAGGCGGGGAGGAAGCCGGGGCCCTTCCTCTACGCCGTCTACCCGAAGACGATCCAGCGCCTCTTCCCGCGTCCCGACAACCCGTCGAGTCGGCGGCAGACAAAGCTCAAGTCGCGGAGATAGGAGCTTGGACGCCGAAGGGAGGCCTCGCACGAATGGCAGTACTAAACCGCGAGCGCTCCGTCGACAGGAGGGGATACGCCACTCGTGGCGTAGAGTCTCAGGCGATGGGGTGACACCAGCTGAGGAGGGGCCGTGGCCGTCTACCAGCAGAAGGCTCGTGAGCGCATCCAGAAGAGCCTGCGCAAGTTCACACGCGTCGTCGACCGGGCGCGGGAGAACAACGCCAACGAGTCGGACACGCGGCTGATCGTCACCGCCATCCTCGGTGAGGCGCTGGGCTGGGACACCTTCGAGCACGTCACCGGCGAACACCGCATCAAGGGCAACTACGCCGACTTCGCGATCCACCAGGGCAAGGACATCCTCGCCATCATCGAGGTCAAGGCCGTGGGCACGACGCTGGGCCCCAAGCACCTCTACCAGGCCGTCAGCTACGCCGCCAACGAGGGCGTTGAGTGGGTGTGGCTCACGAACGGCTGCGACTGGCAGATCTACAAGGTCGTCTTCGGCAAGCCCGTCGAGCAGGACCTCGCCTTCCAGGTTTCCATCTGCGACGTCGAGATGAGGCCCAAGGACAAGACGGAGCTGCTCTACTTGCTTTCCTTCGAGGCGCAGCGCACCCACGAGCTCGATGCCTACTACACGAAGAAGGCTGCCCTCTCGGGCGCCAACGCTGCCCGCGTCCTGCTGAAGGAGAAGATGCTGCGCACCCTGCGGGGCGAGATGCGCGCCGCCACCGGGCACCTGGCGACGCTCGAGGAGATCGCGACCATCCTCGTCGAGGAGGTCATCCGGCCTGAGGTCCTCGGCGACGACACGGCACGGCTCGTGAGAAAGGCCGCTGCTCTGGGGCGCACGACGAAGAAGAACGTCGCCAAGGCGGCCATCGGGTCAGAGTCCTTCATTGCAGACCCGCTCGCCGAGGGGTCTGCGGGAGGGCAGCCAAGCTCGTCCGCGTAAGCCCGGCCGCTCCGGCAGACGTCGTCCCGCGGTCTACTGTTCCTCCTGGACCGTCACCGTGCAGATGTAGTCGATCGTATTGCTGGAGAGGTAGTAGCTGCCGACGGGGCGGTAGCTGTCGGACGTGCCGCCGGAGACGGCGGATTGAGGGACTCCCACTCGCCGGCCCCGTCCGCAGACTCGATGGTCCACCCCGCGGTCGGGTTCTTCCATTCGCCCACCAGGGGCCGAGTCGCGACGGAGAACCGCTGGTGACCACCGCTCGGGGTGAACGGTGCACTGTTGCGGATGTCGTTGCCCTTGTCTCCGCCTGGCCAGGTGAACACGGTCACCCAGGTCAGAGCAGCGTCCTGCGTCGCCCCCCCAGGAGATGAGCACCTTGCCCGGCTCCGTGCGCTGCATCTCAGAACGCGCCCACGCTCGCCAGCTCTGCGACGCGCTCCATCTCCGGCTTGATGGCGCGCACCACGGCGCGCTTCTCACGCTCGCTGGGCTGCCCCGTGAGCGTCTGCCAGCTCACGTTCACTTCGGCCTTGAGGACGACGGGCGCGGAAGCGTAGCCGCCTGCCGCCTGCGCCGCGCCCTGAGTGCTCGGCACGCTGGCCGCCAGCTTGGCGCCCGCTTTGCTGCCGATCGAGCCCGAGAGGGCGACCATGTCGGCGAAGATGGCGCTCAGCGTCGCCAGCGCCTCCTGCGCGGCCTGCAGGCTGGTCATGTCGGGAATCGCGCCGATGGCCGCGGCGATCTGCGCGAGCATGCGCGTGAGCGCGTTGCCGATGCCCTCCCACAGAGTCCCGAAGTCCATGGTCGCGAACTTCCGCATGTTCTCCACCAGGTCCGGCAGCGAGGCGGCCAGGTCGGCGATGTCGCGCACCACCCCGATCATGGTGCCGATGAAGCCCATGCGCTCGGCGTTGCCCTTCAGGTCCTCGAGCGTCCAGACGGCGTCGAACTGCGTGAGGATGCCCTGCACGGCCTCCACCAGCGCGTCGCCGAAGTCGGCCCAGTTCTGACGCACCACGGCGACCGCCGTCTTCGGCGCGTCGGCGAAGAAGTTGAGGATGTCGGCGAGCGGCCCGACGAGGCTCCCGATGAGCGTCATCGTCGCGCCCTGCGACGTGAGCAGCTCGTCGTCGACGGTCTTGAATACCTCGAGCACTTCGGCGATCGCGTCTTTGATGACGCCGGCCAGCTCGTGCCACTTCTGCGGGACGATCTTCACGACCGCGTCGGGCGCGTCGACGAACATGCTGAGGATGCTGCCGAGGCCGCCTGCCATGCCGGCCACGGAGCCCATCCGCGTGGCCTCGCCGCCGAGCTTCTTCGTCCCGAGGTCCGCGAAGACCGCGAGCACCTCGTCGACGGCACTCCTCACGACGCCGGCCAGCGCCTTCCACTTCTGCGGCACGACGGCAATCGCCTTGTCGGGGAGGTCCGCGAGCGCGCTTATGAGGCTGCCCAGGCCGCCGGCCAGCGAGCCGATGCTGCCCATGCGCTCCGCGCCCTTGCCGAGCGCCCCGGTCGAGGCGTCCTCGAAGACCGCAAGCACCTTGGCGATGGCCACTTCGAGCACGCGCGCCAGCGCCGCCCACTTCTGCGGCACCACGCTGATGGCTTTGTCCGGCATGTCTGCGAGGGCGTTGATGAAGGAGCCGAGACCGCCCGCCATGCTGCCGATCGAGCCGGCGCGCTCGGCCTGCTTGCCGAGGCCCTTGGTGTCCGCGAAGACGGCGAGGATACTCTCCATAGCGGTCGCCAGCGTGCGCGCCAGTGCGCCCCACGCCTGCTTGCTCGGGGCGATCGCCTTGGTCGGCATGCTGGCCAGCGCGCCGATGAAGGAGCCGAGGCCCCCGGCGGCGCTGCCGATGGAGCCTATGCGCTCGGCGTCCTGCCCGAGAATCTTCTGCGACTTGTCCGTGAACACGGCGAGGATGTTGTCGAGGGCGTTCGAGAGGAAGGTGCCGAGTGCCCCCCACGCCTGCTTGCCGGGGGCGATCGCCTTCTTCGGCATGGTGGCGAGGGCGTTGACGAAGCTCGCGAGCCCGCCGGCCATCTCGCCGATCGAGCCGATGCGCGCCGACATTGCCGTCAGCATCTCCTGCGTCATGTCGGAGAAGCCGGAGGCCAGCTCGTCGCCGGAGCGGCGAACGGTTACGCCGATCTCACCCCAGTCGCGGCCGCTGAGAATGGCGACGATGTTCTTCGGGATGGACCGCAGGGTATCGGCCATGGCGGCGCCGGAGGTGGCCACGTCTGCGGCCGCGGCGTCGATGGCGGGAGCTACGCCTGCGGTGGCAGCGGTGGCCGCGGCAGCAGCGGCGGCGGGCGCTGCGGCTCCGGCGCCGAGCTTCCCGCCGACGCCGGCAGTTGCGCCCGCGCCTTCGAGAATCCCCCTGAGCCAGTCGCCGATCTTGTCGCCGAAGGGGAGCCTCTCGACGAACGGGAGCATGGCGTCTTCCAGCACTGACATGAAGACGTTCTGGAGCGCGGGGACGCCCTCCTTCGAGCGCTCCTTGAAGTTCTCGATGGCGCTCATCAGTCCGCCGCTGAAGCCCATCGTGAGGGAGTCGACGAAGTGGGCCGTCTTGAACTTGAGCTCGTCGAAGAACCCGGTGATGCCGAGGGCCGCCTGCTCCTTGGCCATCGCCATGGCCTCGGGGATCGCACCGACGATGACGCCCACGAAGCCGGCGCCCTTGAGGAACTTGGCCAGCCCGCTGGCAGCCTTCGCCAAGGGCGCCACGTTCCCGAGTATCTTGGCGATGCCGCCGCCGCTCAGCCAGGCGAAGTTCGCGTCGTAGAGGACCAGCTCCAGCGACTTGCTGATCTGCGGGCCGCCGCCGCCGATGACCTTCGTGAGGCCGCCGAGTATCGCCTTCCCGAGCCCCTTGACGAGGCCGCCAAGTCCGGCGGCGGAGACCTTCCCGAGCCCCAGCTTGATGCCCTCATAGACGGCGAGCGCCGCGGCGACCGGCCACTCCTTGAAGAGCTTCTTCATGAAGCTCGAGCTGGCGCTTCCCGCGGCCCCGCCCGCCGCGCCGCCGAGGCCCTCGGCGACCGCCGACGTGGCGAACACCGCCGCGATCTTCGCTGCGAGCAGCTTGCCGACCTTGCCGATCCACGCGGAGACGACCGGGAACGCGGCCTGGAAGCCGGAGCCGATGCCGGATGCGATGGTCCCGGCGATGCCCTTGAGCTTACCGAGCAGCGTCGTGACAGGGCCGGTCAGGGCGCCTGCGGTATCTGCGCCCTTCAGCACGTTCTTGAGCTCCGCGAGCGCCTTCAGGCCTGTGGCCATGGAGCCGATCGCCCACAGAGCAGGGCCGATGGTCGCCACGAATACGCCGATCCCGACGGCGCCAGCCTTGAAGAACGTCGGCATCCCCGCCGCAGCCGAGAGCAGGTCCTTGAGCATGTTCACCAGCGGACGCATGACCGGGATCAGCACCGATCCGAAGCTGGTCGCAAGGTCCTTCGCGTTTGCCACCAGGAAGCGCATCTGGTTGGCCAGCTCGCCGCTGGTGTTCTTCAGGTCGCCCTGTGCTTTCACTACGGCTGGGTCTGCGAGTATCGCGTAGTAGGCTGCGAGCGCCCGCGTCCCCGCGGGCAGCACCTGCGACGTCGACTCAATGAGCCCCTTGTTGAACGCCACCTGACGAAGCGTTGCATCATCCAGCATCACGCCCAGCGTGCGCAGCGGTTCAGTCTCTCCGACAAGCCCGGCGCGCAGCTTCTCCAGCGCATCGGCCATCGGCACGTTGTACAGCGACGACAGGTCGGCTGCCGTCTTCGTCATGGTCAGCGACATCTCGGCGATCGCGTCGTTTGACAGCCCGGTACTCTGGAGCAGCGCGCCGAATGTGGCCGTTGAGTCGAGCGCCTGCTGCTTGCTCATCGCCCACGTCTCGGCCGATGTCTTGGAGAACTCGACGACCTGCTGGGCGGCGTCCTTGAAGACCACCTTGACCTTGTTCATCGACTCGTCCAGGTCGCTCGCCGCCATGACGGCGAGGCCAAGGCCTGCAGCGATCGGCAGCGACGCAAACATGGTCATGGAGCGGCCTGCATCGGCGATCTTGGTGCTGTACTGCGAGACGAGCGAGCCGGCCGTTGAGGTCAGCGCGGCGATCTGAGAGCGGAAGGAGGTCGTGTCGATGCCAACCGTCGGGGTCATCTTGGTCTTGTCGAACCGGCCCGCTGCGTCGCGCGCCTGGACAAGGCCCTTGTCGTATGCCGACTTGTCGAGCCCCATCTTCGCATAGAGCTCGCCCACGAGCAGCGCACACATTCAGACCACCTCCCCTTTGGAGAACGCTTGCGAGAGCTTCGCGATCACGAAGGCGGGGTTGCTATCGAGGAGCCCCTGGATCTCGCGCACCTGGAAAATGAAGTCGGCGCGTTCTTGCGTGCCTGGATCGAGGCGGCCGGCGTCGAGGTCGGTGGCGACCTCACTGAGCACGCCGATCGCACCGGAGACTATCTGTAGCGCGCGAAAAGCGTCGATGGCCTGAGTCATCCGCTTTGCCTGACGGCGTTCCTGTCGGCTCATGTGGGCTTCCTCACTCTGGAGCTCCTAAATCCGGAACCCGTACAGATCAAGAAATGCTATTGCTCTCCGCGGATTCGCTGCCCTCGGAGAGGTCATCCCCCACCCCTGAGCCTGCACAGGAGCCACGGAGCGGCGCGCACACGATCTGGGGGGGTCGGGGTGCCTCTGCGCACTGGCTTGGATGTAGCCGTTGCATTCCTGGCTTCGTTCATCGCTCAGGTCTGCTCGATGTCGCCCGGGTGCTTCTCCGGCGCGCGCTTGCGGCTCGCGCGCTTGGGGCGGAGCGCGTTGCCTTCCTGTCCTGACTTGTGGGCGTGACACCGCGCGCACATGGCGCGCAGGTTGCTGTCGTCGTCGCTACCCCCGCGGCTGGCGGGGATCACGTGATCGACGTGCGTCGCGCCGCCGCCGCAGACGTAGCAGGTGCTCTGGTCGCGGCGCAGGATGCGCTGCCTTATGCGCGCCCAGTTCCGCGGCCTCGGAACAGAGCGTCGTCCGTCAGCGCGTGGATTCGCGCTCACCTGAACATCGGCTCTGACTCGCGGCGCATGCGTGGATCGTTCTCGCGCGCCATTCGCCGCACGTCTTCGCCGAGGATGTAGCTGGTGAGCGCAACCTCGGGGTGCGCCGCCGGGCGATGCCAGACGGCGCGCAGCTCGCCGGCCGCCACAGCCTGATCCAATTCGCCTTCCTCGATGCCCAGCAGTTCAGCCGCAGCCCGCGGGCTCACGAGGGCGTCCGCCGTCCCGATCATCGCCGTCCCCCACGTTGCAGTCTGGCGGCCACGTCGGCGCGCTCGAAGCTCCAGTGGCCGCCAGACTTCCTGCCGGGCAGGCTGCCAGCCGCGGCCAGCTGGCGTATGCGTCGTTCGCGCAAGCCGAGCATGTCTGCCGCCTCCGTGGTCGATATCGTGTCTCGCTCGGAGTCTGAGACCATTGCCGCGACTTGTCCCGCGGGACTGCCGCTTGCGGCAGCGGCGTGCAGCTCGCCGGCGTCGATCACGGCGCGCCAGGCGTCGAGCGTGGCCTCGCGCTGGGGGCCTGAGTAGCCGACGGTGTCCAGGCGGCGCTCCACTTCAGACAGCGACATGATGGCCGCGAGAATCCGCGCCGGCGCGCCGTTGATCATTGCCGCGGTTACGAGTCGGCGGGGGCGGGGCTCGGTCACTTCGTCAACAGCTCCTCCGAGGCGCGATCAGCGGATGCGCGGGTCACGAACGGCACGTGGGGCCGCAGCGGCGACAGGTATCCGCAGGCCACCTCGGCGGCGAGCTCGCGGGGACCAGGACCATGATCGTGATAGACGCCGCTCTGGTGCTGAGCGGCGCGGTGACGGGCTTCGAGCTCGGCGAGCGCGGCGGCGACGGCTCCGGCGGCGGCCATGAGGTCGACGAAGACGAGGGCGCGGGCGCGGAGGTCGGCGGCGAGGGATTCGGCGGGGGCGGTGGTCACCGGGTGCGCTCGATCCTCTTCGGGTCGGTCAGAACGTAGCCGGTCCTCCGATAGGGTGAAGCCGTCCCGCAGTGAGCGGCGCGGCTGCCCAGCAGGGGGTATTCGGGGTCATCCTTGGCCCCTGCCCCGTGGTGGTGCCACTGGTCGCACCAGCAGCACCACACACGCAACTGCGTGCCGTTGTTGACGAGGTAGGCGGGTAGGCGCGGGTACTTCGCGACGCCTACGATGTACGGTGCCTCGGGCTTCTCCCTTGCGATCTTGCTCACGGGATTCTCCTCTCTGTGCAAGTACGCCCCAAGTGCGCCGCGAAAGTGGGGCGCACTTGGGGTGGTGAAGCCTGCGAAGTGGTCCAAGTGCGCCCCGACGACACGCCTATATAGGCGTCGGGGCGTACTTCAATCACTTGCGTCACCGTCGTCGTCCAGAAGGCCTTCCAGACCCAACCGCGCCCCCAAGTACGCCGCGGGTCGCCACACCTTGGCGTCCCGCCACTTGCCGTCTATGGCCTGCACCTTCTCGGCGCCGATGCACACACGCTCGTCATCCTCGAGAACGCCCCAGGCGGCCGTCTGGTGAGCCCTGCCCCCGCCGACGGCGACGCGCAGCTCGTTGGTCGTGAGGTAGCCCCTCGGCGCCGTCAGCACCGCCTGGGCCGCCTTCTCGGCGAGTTCCGCGACGGTGCGGTCCTCGAGCGCCTCGCACTCGGCGATCTGCAGGCGCCCACCGTCGGTGTCTTCCACCTTGAAACTGCGCTGCGGTTGATGGAGCCCGCCGATGCGACACTTGCCGTAGACGATGGTGAACAGGTCGTCGCCGGCGCTCTTGAACTCCAGGGTGACATCGGCCTTCTGCCCCAGCGAAGATGCGCCCCTGCCGGCGGTGGCCCCGCCACGGTCGGAGAACATGTAGCGGTGGCCGAGGTGGTGGATCACCACGGGGGTGACGCCCTGGGCCTGCAGCGGCTTGAGCACCGATGCGTCAAACTGTTGCACGGCGCGGTTGTCGTTCTCGTCGCCGCTCCAGAGGTCGGTCCAGCTATCGAGGAAGATGATGGCGTCGCCCTTGGTCGCCGCGAGCAGGGCGTTCACCCACTTCTCGTCGAGCAGGTCCATACCGCTGCGGTGGAAGAGTCGGAAGTAGGCGGGGTCCGGCTGCAGCTTGCTGAGCCGGCGAAGCTCCTCGCCGATGGGGTTCTCCTCGGCGAAGTAGGAGACGCGCACGCCCTCGCGCGAAAGGCTCGCGGCTTCGTGTTCACACCACAGGGACTTCATCGAGCCCGTCTGGCCCCAAACCCAGATGCGAGCGAGCTTCGGTAGGTAGGGCTCTCTGATGTACTCGACCTCGGGCACACCGTCACGCAGGAGGGCCGGCCAGTCCAGTGGGGTGAGGCCGTAGCAGTCGGGCTTTCGGCGGTGGGCGCTCTCGTCAACGAGCGGCTCCCCGTGCTCGTCCACAGGGATGATGTGCGGCGCGCTGCGGTCGTCGGAGTAGGTGTGGGCGGCCTTCGCCAGCGCGGCGTCCCTGCCGCGCTCCCACTCGATCTGCTTCTCCCTGTAGCCCGGCTCGTACTTGTCGTGCAGGTCGCCCCAGTGCCAGGTGCAACTGTTGTGGTGGCAGCCGGCCAGAAGTGCCCCGCCGGGAGTGCGCGAGACGAACGCCTCGCCTTTGTCGTGCTCAGGGTTGAAGGGGCACGCTTCGAGCTCCCACAGGTCGCCGGCGCCGTCCGTCTTGTGCTTGCGCACCGTGAGGCCGTTCCGCTGCATCCAGACCTCAACGTCGAATGGTCCGCTGCCGTTGCCGCCGGTGCCCGCGGCTCCCTGCTCACGTGCGTCGCCTTCGCCCGCCAACACTGCCGCCAGGGCCAGAGCGGCCGCGTCGACCGCCTGCATGTCGTCAGGCCACTCCACTACCTTGGACTGACGGTGTGGGCGCTCGGGCAGGTTGTCGCCTTTGCACGCCCACGTCCCCGGTACCTTGGCGATCCGGGCGGCGTTGCCGACTGTCGTGTCGACGTGGACGCCGGTGTCGACCAGCGCGGAGCCCTGGGCGTCAACGTCGTCAAACCTGCTCGCCAGCGCGACCAGCACTTGGTGCACGAGATCGCTGTCGGCCGGGAGGTCGATGCGGTAGAGCAAGTGGACCCCGTTGCCGGAGTGCACGACGGCGCCGCCGGGCCAGCCGCGCTCCTTCTCCAGATAGGCTTTGATCTTCCGCGCCGTCCGGCCAGCGGCCTGCACCTCTTCGTCCGTCGCTGAGATGCCGGTGGGGCGGCGGAAGTCGATGTCAATGAGGATCCACCGGCGGCGGGTGATGTCGGGGTTGCTGGTCGTGGTCTTCGCCCACTCCCGCAGTCGATTCTTCGCTCGCGCCATGAGTGCGGGGTTGACGGGGTTGAGCGTCACGTACACGCCGGGCGCCTTGCCATCCCACTTGGCTGCCGCCTGGGCGGCGGCGGCCGGATCGTCGAAGTAGCCTGACACCGTGCCGGCGCGCGCGGTGTTGAGGATGCGCACCTCGAAGACTTCGCCGGGTTCGTGGAGCAGGCGCATCGCAGCCTCGATCGTCGTGGCGGTGGTCGCGGTGCTCACGTCGACTCCTCCAGATCGTCCCGCCGCACCACAAGATCGGGGTCGCAGTCACAGCGCCCGGCGCCCGTCCAGTAGGCGCACCAGTGATCGTGCGACACGGTGATGCGGGCGACGGTGCCCGGCAAGATGTGCTCCAAGATCCGGAGCACCCTCGCGAGGTAGCCGCTCACGTCGCACCGTCCAGCGGCAGGCACCCTCCGGTGATGGCTGCAAGGTCGTCGACGCTGCGGCACAGCACGTAGGTGCCGCCGTGCGACTCGATATCGGCGCGGAACTGCTCCTGTGCCCGCGACAGGCGCCCGCTGGCACTCTTGCACTCGATCCACAAGACGGCGCCGTCACGCACGGCGCACAGGTCGCTGATGCCAGGGTGACTGCCCATGCCCGCGGTGAGGGGGAACACGACGAATCCTTGCCCACGCAGGTGGGCGCGTATGGCGCGCTTCACGGCGGTTTCGTTGGTCATCCGCACCACGTCCCCTCACCGTGACGGCAGTCCGGCAGCAGGCCATAGAGGTAGTCGTAAGCGATGTCGTAGGCCGCGGAGGTGCGCAGCATCTTCTCAGCGTTCGTGGTCGCGGGGATACTGCCGGGGCGCTCCCAGAACGTCGACCAGTCGAGGAAGACTTCGCGGGGGCCGTCGACCGCACACGTCGGAATGCGGCCGCGCGACCAGCCGACAAGCGGCACGAGCTGCGGCTTGAGGAAATCATGCCAGACTCCGTTCGCGCAGAAGTCCGCGGGCGCGTGCGCCGCGATCCACAGCGAGAGGCGCTCCAGGCGGCGCAGCGAGGGCTCCACCTCGGCGAGCACCTCCCACGTAATGTCGGCCGCGGCGGCGCTCACGTCGCACCGTCCAGCGTCCGCTGCAAGCGCTCACGAAGCCACCGTGAGGCGCTGATCGTCCAGCCGTTGCCGTGCACAATCACCGGGTCGCGTCGGCTGCGCGCGAGCGCGGCGAGGGCTCTGCATGCCTCGTGGTGCTCCGCCCAGAGCTGCAGCGAAGAGAGGCCGGCGAGGTCGAGATGGTGGAAACGCTCGTACTCGTCCTCACTGGCGCAGGGCCGCGGCAGCACGTAGGGCCGGCCGCGAATGACAGAGTCGCGGGCGCTCACTCCGGCTTCTCGCTTGCGGTCACGTCCGACCAGTACGAGCCGCAGGTGGGGTCACAGGGCTGCCCGCCTATGGGACACTCCCCATCGCTTGGAGGAATGCACTTGTGCATCCGCGCGGCGCTGAGGGCGGCGGGGTCATTCTCCTGTGGGCAGTAGTTCAAGAACGTCTCGACGGCAATCCTTTCGGACGGTCCGTTGAGACAGATGCTGACGAGTTCGGGGTCCGCGGGAAGGCCGTCCCTATCGTCCGTCGCGAGCTGGCGCTCCGCTCCCTGCTGCGCCTCGTATTCAGCCTCGGCGTTCACGTCTCGCTCCCATGGCCGCACCCGGCGCCGTCCGCGCGCGGGTCGGCGACCCCGATCGACGCAAGGACCGCGGCACGTGGTATGCGAATCACACGGCCGATTCGGAGCACCGGCCAAGGGCAGAGGCCGGCAGCGATGGAATCGTAGATTGCGTCCGTGGACGTGTCCGTGAGCTGCGCCGTCGTCTTAACGCTGAGCGCGAGCGGCAGCGCGTCAAGGTCCAGGGGCTCAGCGGACGCCTTCACGGTCCACCTCTTCCAGGAGGGTAGACGGTTCCCCGGTCCACTTAAGGGCTTTGGCCAGGCGCACGAGCTCTACGGACCCGACTGGCGGCGTGATGCGCCCCAACTCGATCTGGCCAACGCGCGCCGGATGGATTCGGGCGACGCGGCCGAGGTCGCTGCGCGTGAAGCCCAGAGCCTCGCGCCGCTGAGTAAGCACCTTCACGTCTGCCTCCTCTTGCGTGTTGCTTTCTATAGTGCTAACGTGAGACTACGTTGATCATTTAGAGGAGAAATAAGTGACTACGGCTGAGCAACACCTGTGGGTCACGGTGGAGCGGTCACTGGGGTTCGAAGTCCCGGAGCAGGCGAGACAGTTCTGTGGATTGCGCGGGTTGGTGGGTGACTACTTCGCGGCCGGCGAGGCCACAGATTCGGAGTCGGAGGAGGAGTGGCGGTCAGAGGCGCTTGAGACGATCAGGCTGACGATCCTGGCGCTCAAGGACGCTGGCTACCTACCTCTCGCGACCCTCGTACCGACCGTTCCAGATGATGCTCGCTGGCCGCTCCTGTGTGACCTCTCTGCCGCATCGGAGCGACTCAGCGGATGGCGCGCCGCCTCGGGCCAGCCATACCGTCCGTTTCGGGTCGGGAGGATGCTCGACTTCACTGTCTATCCGCCGGCGAGCTTCGTAAGCATCCAAGTCGACAACCGGATGAGTATGCGGACGGTCGTGTGCATTCTGCGCGAGATGTGGCCGCGCCTCGTGGAGGATGGATGGGTTCGTCGCACGCGGCCGCTCGGGGACAGGGCGATTGCCCTCCTGCGTTTCGTATCGCTGCAGACGCCCAAGGATGCCGCGTGGCGCGATCGACAGTCAGCGTGGAATGAGGCTTTCGCGGACCGTGGATGGGCCTTCGCGGACGTGCGCGCGTTCGAGCGCGCGTTCCGGCGCGCCGAGGTGCAGCTCACCGGCACGCGCAACGGCCTGCACGAGCTTCGCGACTCGACTCCCCGGAAGCTGCCCACCGTCGACGACCTCCTCAAGCCATTGCGGTGGGAGATGGATCGGCTTCGCGAGGTTGTGGCGCGCCACCCCGACGCACCGCCGCCTCAACCGGGCGAATCGGTGCCCGAGTATGAGCGTCGGCTTGACGCGCTCGCATCTGGACCTCGCCCCTCTGGGCACTCTCGTGAGAACGCGGCGCCGGATCCCGACGGTCACGACGCGACGAGAGGCACAGAGGGGACGCCATGACCGGCCACGTCCGCAAGCGCGGCAGCGTGTGGGAGGTCGTGCTCGAGCTGGGCACTCAGACGGCTCAGCGGTGCCCGTCCTGCGCGGCGAAGCGTGGCCGCGGCGCCGGCCGCCTACTCTGGGCCGACGACGAACAACGCGATGCCTGCCCGGCGTGCGGCGGCGACCTCGAGGATGTCGAGCGCCGTCGGCAGATCGTACTGCCCGACCGTTTCCGCCTGAAGACGGAGGCAGATGCGCGGCTGACAGCGGAGAAGCAAGCCGATGCCCTGGGGGGCTTCGTGGAGCCCTCCAAGCTCAGCTTGGGCGCCTACATCAACGACGAGTGGCTGCCCTCGCTCGCCGGCGAGGAACTGACGGCCGGCACCATCCGCGTCTACGCGACGCACGTCAGGGAGCGGATCGTGCCCGTGCTCGGCGGCGTGCCCCTGCAGAAGCTCAGTTCACGCGACGTGAAGCGGCTGCGGACGCACATGGCGACGCACGAGGGCACGCGGGGGCGCATCCCCTCGGCGCAGACCCGCAAGCAGACTCTCGTGACACTGCACAAGGCGCTGGGCGCCGCCGTTCGCGACGGGCTCGTGAGCACCAACGCTGCCCACGGCGTGAAGCGGCCGAGGGTCCACAAACGCGAGATGCAGACGTGGAGCGCGGGACAGCTCCACGCCTTCCTCGAGATCACGAAGGACACGCGGCTTTACCCCGTGTGGCGCTTCCTCGCGCAGACGGGACTGCGTCGCGGTGAGGCGCTCGGACTCATGCTCGACTCGCTCGACCTCGACGCCGGGAAGGTCATGATCCGGCGTCAGCGCAAGCAGGACGGCTACGCGGTCGAAGAGGGACCGCTCAAGTCCGACGCGCGCCGCTCCATCAGCATTGACAGCGGCACGGTGGTCACTCTGCGCGCGCAGCTCCAGCGGCAGCTCGACGACGCCGCAGAGTGGCGCGGGGCGTGGCAGGCGACGGGCCACGTGTTCACGCGCGAAGATGGCTCACCATGGCATCCCGACCGGGTCAGCAAGCTCTTCGAGGAGGCGGTGAAGGCGGCCCCGGTGCCTCGCATCCGGCTTCACGATCTGAGACACACCTGGGCGACCTTGGCGCTGAGGGCCGGCGTCCATCCCAAGGTCGTGCAGGAGCGGCTGGGGCACGCCAATATCTCGATCACGATGGACCTCTACTCGCACGTGATGCCCGATATGCAGGAGTCCGCGGCCGAGCTCGTCGCCTCGATTGTGGACGGCAGCGAAGGATAGTTGTGGAAGCAAGGAGGACAAGCGGAGGACACGGGGCCATTGAGGGCCGTTCGCGGGAGTGGCGGAAAGTGGCCACTTGCAGGAAAAGTGGCTCCTCGGGTAGGACTCGAACCTACAACCCTTCGGTTAACAGCCGAATGCTC
>JBAXRL010000011.1:0-19616 GCA_037131205.1 Actinomycetes bacterium
GCATCAACATCGGCTGCGAGCTCGCCGAGGTGTTCGAGGTCTACCGCTGGATCCTGTAGCGACCCGCCGCGCGCGGCCCGCGTCGTGACCCTGCCGCCGCTCAAGCTCGTCCTCACCGCCGTCGGCTGCCCCGGCGCGAGCACGCTCATCCGCATGCTCAAGGCCAACGGCGAGCGCGAGATCCATATCCACGGCGTCGACATGCGCCCGGACGCCGTCGGGCGCTTCCTTTGCGACGGCTTCAGCCTCGTGCCGGCCGGCGCCGCGCCCGCGTTCATTCCGGCGCTCGCCGAGGTCGTGGAGCGCGAGCGCCCCGACCTGCTCTTCGTGCAGTCGTCCCACGAGATCGAGACCGTGGCCCGTCATCGCGGCGGTTTCGAGGCGCTCGGCGCGAGGGTGCTGGCCGATGGCGTGCGCGGCATCGAGACCGCCGGCGACAAGGCGCTCATGCACGCAGCCTGTAACCAGATCGCTGTGCCCCAGCCGGAGCTGCTTCTGCCACGCTCTCTCGACGAATTCGTCGCCGGCGCCCGCGCGCTCGGCTACCCCGACGTGCCGGTCTGCTTCAAGCCGCCGGTGGCAAAGGGCTCGCGCGGCTTTCGCATCCTCTCCGCCGAGGTCGACCGCGTCCACGAGCTGCTGCACGAGCGCCCTATGAGCCGCTACATGACCCTACCCGAGCTCGAGGGCCTCTTCCGTGGCGTTGAGCCGTTTCCCGCGCTCATGCTGATGGAGTACGTCGACGCGCCGGAGATCACCGTGGACCTGTTCGCCGACAAGGGCGAGGTCGTCTTCTACCAGACCCGCACCCGCGAGGAGTTTCTCACCGGCCTGGCCATGGCGTTCAAGACCATCGACCGCCCCGACCTCGTGGAGCTCAGCCGCAAGGTCGTCCGCCACCTTGAGCTCGACTACTTCCAGAGCATCCAGTGGATCGGCGGCAAGCTCCTCGAGATCAACCCGCGGGTCAGCACGTTCGTCTACCAGGAGGACTTCATCATCCCGTATCTGGGCATCAAGTACGCGCTCGGCGAGCTGACGAAGGCCAACGTCGCCGGCATGCAGGCGCGCGTACGTACGAGCAGGCGTTCGGTGCGGTACTACGACCAGGTCTTCTGGGACGACTGAACGAGGCGTGCGGCCGTGCACATCCTCTTCCTGAGCCACTACTTCGTCCCCGAGAACAACGCCCCGGCGGCGCGCGTGCACGGCATGGCCAAGGAGTGGGCGCGCCTCGGGCACCGCATCACGGTGCTCACCGGCGCGCCCAACGTCCCGGCCGGCGTCGTCTTCGAAGGCTACCGCAACCGGCTGTACCAGGAAGAATGGCTCGAGGGCATCCGCACCGTGCGTGTGTGGACCTACCTCGCCGCCAACCGCGGCCGCGTACGCCGCGGCCTCAACTTCCTTTCGTACATGGCGGCGGCCGGCGCGGCCGGCTCCGCGCTGCGGCCGCGCGCCGACGTGGTGATCGCGACCTCACCGCAGTTCTTCGCCGGCTGGGCCGGGGTGCCCGTCTCCCGGGCGCACGGCGCCCCATTCGTCCTCGAGATCCGCGACATCTGGCCAGACTCGATCACCGCCGTAGGGGCGCTCAAAGAAGGCCGCGTCGTCCGCGCGCTCGAGGAGCTCGAGCGCGCCCTCTACGACGCGGCCGACCACATCGTCGCCGTCGGCGAAGGCTACCGGCAAAACATGATCCGCAAGGGCGTGCCGGCGGCCAGGATCGACGTGGTCACCAACGGCGTGGACGCCGACCTGTTCACGCCGCGCCCGGCCGACGCCGCGCTGCGCGAGCGCCTCGGCCTCAAGCCCGACGCCTTCGTCGTGACCTTCGCCGGCACCATCGGCATGGCCAGCGGCCTCGACGTGGCGCTCGGCGCCGCACGCCGTCTCAAGGAGCAGGGCCGCGACAACGTCGCCTTCCTGCTCATCGGCGACGGCGCGGTGCGCGCCGACCTCGAGACCCAAGCGCGCGTGCAAGGCCTCGACAACGTCGTGTTCACCGGCCTCGTGGCGCGCGCCGAGCTGCCCAGCTACCTGGCGAGCAGCGACGCCTGCCTCGTGCACTTCCGCAAGCAGGAGCTGTTCTCCACGATCCTCCCCAGCAAGTTCTTTGAGGACGCAGCGATGGAGAAGCCCATCCTGCTCGGTTTCGAGGGCGACGCCCGCGCCATGCTCAACGAGGCAGACTGCGGCATCGCCTTCGAGCCCGGCAACGACGCCGAGCTGGCAGCGGCCGTCTTGAGGCTGGCGGGCGACCGCGCCGAGGGCGCCCGCCTGGGCGCCAACGGCCGCCGCTACGTGCTCGAGCACTTCGAGCGGCGCAGGCTCGCGCACGAGTACCTCGAGATCCTCGAGCGCGTGCGCGCCGACTACCGCCGGGGGCCGCGATGACGCCGCGGCGCAGCCGCGCGTGGCCGGTAGCCGGCATGGCGCGGCGACCGGCCGGCGCTCGCCGCCGCCGCGACGCCCGCCGCCTGCGATAGGATGTGGGCATGAGCGCACCCCGGAGGCACGCATGAGCAGCGACGACGCCACGACCATCGACGTGGGCTCCTGGTTCGCCACGCTGCTGCGCAACTGGTGGGTCATCCTCGGGCTGGTGATCCTCGGCGCGGCCGTCGGCGGCGTGGTCACCCTGGCTGCGCCCAAGCAGTACAGCGCCACGTCCTCGGTGTACATCGGCCAGACCACCGACGCCAACGGCAACCCGATGGCCGGGCTCAACTCCAACTCCAGGGCGGCCACCCAGCTGCTCGCCAGCCAGGTGGTCCTCAACGAGGCCGCCAGGCGCACCGGGATGGAGATCAGCGCCAGCAGGCTGCGCAGAGAAACCACGGTCGTGACACCCTCGTCCACCGTGAAGACGTCCACCTCCGTGGTCAACATCGTCGTGATCACCGTCACCGACACCAATAAGAAGCGCGCGGCGGCGGCGGCCAACGCCCTCGCCGCGGTGCTCGTGGAGCGCATCAGCCCCGGCGTGGACGGCAAGATCGCCCTGCTCGAGGCGCAGCTCGCCACAGGCAAGAAGGCGCTGGCCGCGTCGGTGGCGCGCGGCGCCGCGGCGCAGATCGGCCTGACGGCCATCGCCCGCGGCGGCGGCTCCGCCGCCGGGAAGGCCTCCGCGGCGGCGCTCTACGTGGCCATCGTCCAGGCGGCGGCCACCGAGCAGGAAGCTCTGGAATCGTCCAATCAGAAGACCGAGCTGATGCTGTTCACGGCCAGGCAGGTCGAGCAGCCGCGCATCCTCCACGAGGCCGCCGTGCCCGATTCGCCGAGCGGCCCGAGCCTGACGCTCAACGTCGCCGCCGGCGCCCTGGCGGGCTTCGTGATCGGCATCGTCGTCGCCTTCGTGCGGCGGCGCCTGGCCGAGCGCGGCGCGCCTGCGGCCGCCGTGGGCGCCTGACACCGCCGCCGCCCGGACCGCGGCGTCCCGCGCCGGACGCGCCCGCAGCGGCTCCCCGCGCCCCTACAGGTCGTACGCGTCCGGCCGCCGGTTCCGCAGCGACGGGATCTGGGCGCGCACCTCGGCGACGCGCCCGAGGTCGAGGTCGGCGACGCAGAAGCCCACGCCGTCCTGCACCTCGGCGAGCACCGCGCCCCACGGGTCGACGATCATGCTGTGGCCGAAGCACTCGCGCCCCGGCAGATGCTCCCCCACCTGCCCCGGGGCGATGACGAAGCAGCCGTTCTCGACGGCGCGGGCGCGCAGCAGCACCTCCCAGTGGGCGACGCCCGTGTACGCCGTGAAGGCGGCCGGCACGCAGAGGATCCGGGCGCCGCGCAGCGCCAGGCTGCGGTACAGCTCGGGAAAGCGCAGGTCGTAGCAGATCGTGAGGCCGAGCGTGACCGGCGCCGGAGGCGCCGGAGCCTCGGCCGGATCCCCGGGCGCCGCGGTATCGGCCGCGCCGGGGTCGATCTCCACGGTGACGAGCTGCGCCCCCGGCGTCACGTCGTCCGATTCGCGGTACACGGTCGCGCCGGCGGTGACGTCGAACAGGTGGATCTTGCGATAGACCGCCCGCAGACCGCCGTCCGGGCCGAACAGCGCCGAGGTATTGTACACGCGGCCCGGCTCGGGCGAGGGCTCGTAGATCGAGCCCGCGAGCACGAAGATGCCGAGCCGCGCCGCCAGCCGCGACAGGGCGGCGTTGCTCGGCCCGTCCACTGCCTCTGCGCTCGCGCGGATGCCCTCGCGGCCGCCCTTGTAGGCCCACGTCTCGGGCAGAGCTACGAGGCGGGCGCCTGCGGCCGCCGCCTCCTCAACCAGCGCCTCGGCGGAGCGCACGTTGGCGGCCACGTCGCCGCGCGTGTTCATCTGCAGGCAGGCGGCGCGCAGGCTCACGAAGGATCGTCCGGCATCATCACGGCCACGAGGCTGAGGATCTCCCAGGCCACCGTGGCGGCGAGCGTCGCCGTGAGGTGAGAGCTGTCGAGGTCGGGGAGGACCTCCACAACGTCGGCCCCCACGATCTGCAGGCCGCGGCAGGCGCGCAGCAGCGCCAACGCCTGCATCGACGAGGGGCCGCCGCATTCGGGCGTGCCGGTGCCGGGCGCGAACGCCGGGTCGACGAAGTCGATGTCGAAGGTGAGAAACGCCTTGCCGGCGGCGCGCTCCACGGCGGCCGCCACCGCGCCCGTCCCCAGTTGCGCGAGGTCGTCCCAGGGGATCACCGTGAACCCCAGATCTCGCGCGTCATCCAGGTCGTGGGGGCCGACGAGCCCGCCGTGCATGCCCATCATCGTGGAACGCGCGGCGTCGATCAGCCCCTCCTCGGTGGCGCGGCGCACGACCGTGCTGTGCGTGTACTTCTCGCCGAAGTACTCGTCCCAGGTGTCGCTGTGCGCGTCGAACTGGATGAGCGCCACGGGGCCGTGCGTGGCGGCCGCGGCCCTCAGTTCGGCGAGCAGCACACTGTGGTCGCCGCCGAACCCGATGGGCGCCGCGCCGGCCTCGTGCACGGCGCGCAGAGCCGTGGCGATCTTGTCGTAGGAGCGGTCGGTGAAGCCGGGCACCACGGGAGCGTCGCCATAGTCGATCGCCGAGAGGCGTTCGAACAGCGCGACACGCTGCGCCGGGTTGTAGTCGGGGCGGATGGAGAGCGACCCCTCGCGGATGGCCTTGGGCCCGAAGCGCGCCCCGGCGCGAAAGCTCACGCCGGTGTCGAACGGCAGGCCCACGAACGCCACGTCCACACCGTCGAGGTGCGTGGTGTGGGGCAGCCGCAAAAACGTGGAGATGCCCGCGAAGCGCGGCGTCTGCAATGGGTCCGCGGGACCATAGCCCTTCATCTGCGCCTCCTGTGGTCGCGAGTTTCCGTGCCGCGGCTAGTGTACTGTGTAAACGTATTGCCCATGACGGTCGATAGAGTGCGTGCGGCGCACGCCGCGCGGGCCACGAGCGGGAGGACCATGTCCGGCGAGAAGATCAGGATCCTCGTGATCGACGATGACGTCGATCTCACAAGGACGGTCTGCGACGCCCTCGAGTCGCAGGGGTACGAGGCCGTGGCCGCCAACAGCGGGGAGCAGGGCCTGGAGCTCGCCTACACGCGGCACCCACATCTCATCCTGCTCGACGTCATGATGCCCGGCATGGACGGCTACCAGGTCTGCCGCGAGCTGCAGTTCGGCTACACCAAGGACATCCCCGTCGTGTTCCTCACGGCCAGGACGGAGCTGGCCAACATGATGGAGGCCAACCGCTCCGGCGCGTCAGCCTACGTCACCAAGCCGTTCCGCGCCGAGCGCCTCCTGCAGACCGTCCGCGACGTGCTGCGCGACGCGTCCGTGTACTACGACGAGATCACCGGCCTGCCGACACTGGCCCACGTCCAGGTGGAGGTGCAGCGCCGCCTCTTCGACCACAACCAGCTCGGCATCCTGTACATCACCGTGGATGGCGTGCACGCCCTCGAGTCGCAGCAGGGCTTCGAGGCCGTGGACGAGGTCTTTCGCGTCATCGGCAAGCGTCTCTCCGAGACGAAAGGCCGCCTCATCCGCAACGAGGACTTCGTCTCCATCTCGAGCCTCGGCAACGCGTTCCTCGTCATCCTCGCTCCGGCGCGCGACCACGGCTTCGTCAACGAAGACGACCTGCGCCTCGTCAAACGCCGCCTCCAGGAGCACTTGCTTGTTGAACTGGAGAACGAGCTGGAAAACGAGCTCATGGCGCACGTCGGCCTCTACGTGGGCTGTTCACGCCTCAGTCAGTCGCCCAAGGTGCGCTTCAAGCGCGCGCTGCTCGAAGCCATCGAGCGCGCCACCCGCGGCATCCAGCAGGAGCGCAGCGAAGTCCAGCACCGCCTGAGCGCGGAGTTCGAGCGCGTGCTCAGTGAAGCGCGGATCACCTGCGTCTACCAGCCCATCGTCAGCCTGAGCGATTACGCGGTGATCGGCTACGAGCTCCTCGCTCGAGGACCCTTGCAGAGCGAGCTCCACCGTCCCGACGCCCTCTTCGAGGTCGCGCGCGCCGAGAACCGCGTCCCCGAGCTCGACCGCCTCTGCCGCATGATGGCGGCGCGCGGCAGCGCGACCCTGCCGGCGGAGTGTCTGCGCTTCATCAACATGGAGCCCATCGACCTCTTCTCGGGGGCGCGCGGCGACATCTCCGTGCAGGAGCTCATCGACGCCACCCCCGAGGAGCTGCGCGGCCAGACGGTCATCGAGATCACCGAGAACAGCGTCATCGACGATTTCGCCCACATGCGACGTATGGTCGACCGATTGCGCGATCAAGGCTTCCGCATCGCCATCGACGACGCCGGCGCCGGGTATGCCGGCCTGCAGACGATGGTCGAGATCGAGCCCGATTTCATCAAGCTCGACATGAGCCTGACGCGCCGTCTCGACACATCGGTGGTGAAGCAGAAGCTCATCGGCACGCTGCGCGACTTCTGCCGGCAGGCCGGGATCGGCCTGGTGGCCGAAGGCATCGAGACCCAGGAGCAGCTCGATGCCCTGCTCGCGCTCGGCATCGCCTACGGCCAGGGCTTCCTGTTCGCCCATCCGGGCTCTCCCTTCCCGTTGCGGAAGACGATCCCGCCGGGCGGCGCGCCTGCGGCGACCGCCCCCGCGCCCGAAGAGTCCGTCGCGGGCTGACTCCGGCGAGGCCGCGGATCGGCGTGCGGCAACGCCACTTGCGCCCGCACTTGCCACTCGTGGTAGAATCCCGCCCACGATGACGACCCATGACGCCAACAGCCGCAGCACCTCGCGCCCCCGGCGTCGCTGGGCCTGGCGCGCGTAGCGCGCCCATTCTTGACATCCCGCGCGGGCCACGCCCGCACCCCCGACCACACCACCGTGGTCTTCCCGTCCCCCCACTCAGGGAGTCACCAGACGTGCATGCGCACCGCTATCGTGTTTCGAGAGGAGGTAGGTCATGAGCGAGTACAAGAAGAAGTTCGTCCTTGACGAGGAGAGGATCCCCAAGGCCTGGTACAACATCGTCGCCGACCTGCCCACGCCGCCGGCGCCGCCGCTCAACCCGGCGACTCTGCAGCCGGCCGGCCCCGACGACCTGGCGCCGATCTTCCCGCCCAGCATCATCGCCCAGGAGGTCTCGGCCGAGCGCTACATCGAGATCCCCGAGGAGATCCACCAGATCTATCGCATGTGGAGGCCCTCGCCGTTGATCCGCGCCACCGGCCTCGAGAAGGCGCTGGACACGCCGGCCAGGATCTTCTTCAAGAACGAGGGCGTCAGCCCGGCCGGCTCGCACAAGTGCAACACCGCCGTCGCGCAGGCCTACTACAACAAGCTTGACGGCACCACGCGCCTCGCCACCGAGACCGGCGCCGGTCAGTGGGGCTGCGCCCTCGGTATGGCCTGCCAGATGTTCGACCTCGAGTGCATGGTCTACATGGTCAAGGTGAGCTATCACCAGAAGCCATACCGGCGCAGCATGATGGAGCTCTGGGGCGCCAACGTCGTCCCCAGCCCCAGCGACCAGACCAACGCCGGCCGCGCCGTGCTGGCCGAGGACCCGGAGTCGCTGGGCAGCCTCGGCATCGCCATCAGCGAGGCCGTCGAGGACGCCGTCACGCATCCCGGTTCCAAGTACGCGCTGGGCAGCGTCACCAACCACGTGCTGCTCCACCAGACCATCATCGGCGAGGAGGCGATCCTGCAGTGTCAGGACGCCGACGCCTACCCCGACGTCGTCATCGGCTGCGTCGGCGGCGGCTCCAGCTTCGGCGGCATCGCCTTCCCCTTCCTCCGCGAGAACCTCGCCGGCAAGACGAACACCCGTTTCCTCGCCGTCGAGCCCACGGCTTGCCCAACCCTCACCAAAGGCCAGTTCGTCTACGACTTCGGCGACGAGGCGCAGACCACCCCGCTGTTCAAGATGTACACGCTGGGCCACGACTTCATGCCGGCCGGCATCCACGCCGGCGGCCTGCGCTACCACGCCATGGCGCCGCTCATCAGCCACGTGTACAACCTCGGGCTGATGGAGGCCGTGGCGGTGCCGCAGACCAGCGTCTTCGCGGCGGCGCAGCTCTTCGCCCAGACAGAGGGCATCGTGCCGGCCCCGGAGAGCGCCCACGCGATCCGCACCGCGATCGACGAAGCCCTGAAGGCCAGGGAAGAGGGCGTCAGCAAGAACATCCTCTTCAACCTCACCGGCCACGGCTACCTGGATCTCGGTGCCTACGACGCCTACCTCAGCGGCAAGCTCGAGGATTACGACCACCCCGAGGAGGCGATCGCCGCGTCGATCGCGAAGCTGCCGAAGGTCGACTGAGCCAGGTGCGCGACTCTGGGTGCGGGGCGCCGTAAGGCACACCGCACACTGAGCCACAGCGGCGGGATCGTCACCCTCGCAGGTGACGATCGCCGGGACGACGGAGGGCGGCGGGGCTTTCGCCCCGCCGCCCTCCGCGCGTCAGTCGTCGCGCGCCGCGAGCATCTCCGCGGCGCGCACGCCCAGGTAGGCCTCCACGCGACCGCCCGACGATTGCAGATCGACGCCCAACAGGTCCTCGATCCGCCGCAGACGCTTGCGCAGCGTGTTGCGGTGCACGAAGAGCTCGGCGGCCGAGGCGCTCACCGAGCCACCGTGTCTGAGGTAGGTCTCGAGCGTGGCGAGAAGGACGGAGCCCGCGGAGCGATCGGCGGCGCTGAGACGACCGACCGTCGCCTCACGAAGCTCGCGCAGCTGTTCGTCGCCGAGTGCGTCGAGCACCTGATAGCGACGTCCCAGGTCCTCGAACACGACCACGCGAGCCGGGGCCGCCTCGCGGCCCGCGTGGTTCAGCGCGAGACGCGCCTGGCGGGCGGCCCTCGCGACCGCGGCCGACCCGGTCGTAGCGGCCGACACGCCCGCCTCCACGCGCTCCGCGTTGAGGCGGGCGGCGACGGCCGCGGCGATCTCGGCGACCGCGCGCGACACCGATCCGGCGTCGTCGCAGCCGGGCAGTGGCGAGAGCACGATCGCCTGCGCGTGGCTCCGCCTGGAGACGAACGGGATGTTGCGCTCCTCAAGCTCGCGGTCGAGCGCCGCGAGCAAGGCGTCGCCCACCGCGTCTCCGACGGAGGGATGGTCTCTGTGCGACCCGCTGCCGACGCCGACCGCGAAGATCAGCACGCGCCATGGCTCGGCGGGCTCGATGCCGTGATAGAGGAGGCGTTCGCCGAGCTCGGTCTCGGTCCCGCGGGCGTGGAGGAGCATGTCGAGCAGGCCGGCTCGCGTGCGTCGCAGGACCGCGGCCGCGTTTCGCCCCGTGGCCAGCTCGACTTCCAGAAGTCGCTGCGCGAACGTCAAGGCGGCGTCCTCGAACTCGGAGATCAGGCTGCCTTCGCCGTAGACGGCCATCATGACCTGCTCGACTCTCCCGAGGCCGCGGACCTCCCGGAAGGCGATGTGACGGCCGTCGAGGTCGATCACCGACCTTGACGCGCCGAGTCTCACCGTCGCCCGATACTCGGCCCAGAGCCGGCGGGCTGAAGCCTCGACAGATTGCACGCCGGCCCGGGAGTAGCGTGCCGCGAGGACGTCCCCGGCTTCGTTGTAGAGGAGCGTGTCGGCGCCCAGGAGCTCACCCAGCCGGCGCACGAGGCCGCCCGCGTCCTGGTCGGCCACCAGGACGTCCAGCAGCTGCCGCTGCAGGGCCACGCTGCGCCTCAGGCGGTGCATGTCGCGCGAGGCCAGGGCATTGAACACGTAGCTCGTGATGGCGCGAAACGGAGTGCCCTCGGGTACGCGCAGCAGCGGCAGCCCTTCTTCATCGGCTGCCTCGAGCATCGCCGCGGGAATCTCACGTACGTACGGCGTGATGGAGACGCCGACACCGACCATGCCGCTCTGCCTGAGCAGATGCACGAGGTGCACGGCGACTTCCGGCTCGGCCTCAAACCGGCGACCGGTGGTGAGCAGCAAGCTGCCCTCGACCATCCACGGCGTGGGGTCGTCGAGGTCGCCCATGTACACGGCCTCGATCACCCTGCCGAGGCCGACCCTGCCCGCCACGACCTCGAGGCGCAGATCGGTCTGCTCCACAAGCTCGCGGATCGTCAGTACATCGCCGAGTGAGCGATCGTCCACCGGTCACGGCCTCTTGGCGTGGCTCTGCCCTTTGCCTACGATACCAGAACGGGGGGTGCGGGGAGCCGCGTCGGCGCCGCCGTCCGCGGCCTCTGACGCAGCGGCGTGACGGCGCCGGGCGCGGCTGCCGGCGGGCCACCGCGCCGCGCCCGGCTGCGCGTCACCTGTCCGCCGCCGGCTCGAGGGCCACGGCGCGCACCGGCGCGCCGTCGCAGCCCACGAGGTTGAGGGGCAGCAGGAAGAGGAGCGGCGTCACCCCGGGCGTGAGCGCCCCGGTGTTCGCCAGGTTCTCGGCGATGAAGCCGCCGGCGTCGGCGAACATGTCGTGGATGGGGAACTCCTCGCCGCCGGTGAAGTCGGCGTTGAGGGCATCGATGGCGATCGTCCTGACGCCGGCATTCAGGATCGCCTGCACGACATCGGCAGCGAGATAGGGGTGCTCGAAGAAGCGCTCGGTGCCCGCGTGCCGGTACCAGCCGGTCACGAACAGCACGATGCGGCCCGGCGCGAGCCGCGGCCGCTGCGGCTCGAGGTCGGCCAGCGTGATGCGCGCGCCGGGCTCCTTGCCGGTGACGTCCACCACGACCGCCGGGCCCACGGTGAGCTCAAGCGGCATGCGGTCGACCGTGGCGCCGTGGTCACGGAAGTGGAAGGGCGCGTCGATGTGCGTGCCGGTCTGCGTGCCGAGGTGCACATGGCTCAAGTTGTAGCCGTCGGCGGCGACCGTGGTGGCCGTGAAGATCCTGGGCTCGGGGTCACCGGGGTAGATCGGCGTGCTCTCGGTGAGCGGATGCGAGAGGTCGATGAGGCGGGCGTCGGAGGCTCCGCCACATCAGGCATCCCTGAGCAACGGGAACGTCATGCAGTGCGGCCCACCGCCGCCCTTGAGGATCTGCGTGAGCTCGGGCGCGATCACTTCGAGGCCAAGCGCCTCGAGGCGCGCGTTGACGGCCGCGTTGCCGGCGAACGTGAGCACGCGGCCGTCACCCAGGCACTGGATGTTGCAATGGTGCTTGAAGACGCCCTCGCCGGGCACGTCGATGAGCTCAAAGCGGCGCTTCTTCAGCATCCTGAGGAAGAAGTCGGGCATCTGGTCGACGGCGCACACGGCGACGCCGGGGGCCACGACGTTGAAGGCCATGTCGAGGTGCAGGTTCTTGCTCGCAAGCTGAATACCACGCACGGTGTAGCCCAGGGGCTCAAGGATCTCCGCGGCGCTCCGCACGCCCTCCCAGGTGGAGCGGGCGACGACGCCGTGGACGACCGTCGCCTCGTCGAGGAACCAGAAATCTCCGCCCTCGAAGGCGCCCCGCGAGATCCTGCCGATGACCGGCAGGCCGAGCTCACGCACCTTGCGCTCGTAGTGGATCTCTTCACCCTGACGCGCAGGCTCCTTGAAGCTGCCGATCAGGACGCCCTCCGCAAGGCACGCTCCGAAGTCGCGGGCGTAGACCATGTACGAAAGACCGGGCGCCGGGTCCATGAGCTCGACCTCGACGCCCGCCGAGCGGTACGCCGCGACGAAGTCCCTGTGCTCACGCGCCAGCACCTCGAGATCCGCTACCTCGCCGTTGGCGAGCACTCCGCGAGTGATCTCGTTGATCGGCTGATAGCGAAAGTACGTCGGCGGGCAGAGCAGCACCTTGCGGAGCCTGCCCGTCGAATTCATCACGAAGCCCCGTTCACCCATGGTGCGTCACTCCCGGTCGGACGTGCTGGTGACGGCCCGTCGGCGCCCGTCGGCGGCACAACCCGCGATCGGCGCACGTCACCGTCTGTGCGCGCAAGGCTACGGGCGCGCGAGGCGGCAGGGAAGTGTAAGGTTGCACACGAAGTCGCGCCCTGACGATGCATCTGCACATCGGCTCATGAGCCGCGAACTACGGGAGTCGGATCAGCGGCTCCAGGCGCTGGAGAAGCAGGCGCGCAAGGCCTTCCTGGCTCACGTGCTCGCCGGCGTCGGCCAGGGCGGCGTCGGGAGGATCGCCCACGGCGATGGAGACCGCGGCGGTCCGCAGCAGGCTCTCGTCGGCGGCCGAGTCGCCGCAGGCGATGATCCTCTCGCCGGGCACGCCGAAGTGCGCGGCGACCAGCCTCAGCCCCTCGCCCTTGTCCGCGGCGGCGGGCAGGATGGCGACGGTCCCGCCGGCGGCGCGCTCCAGGCGCGTGCCGCGACTCCAGGAAGCGGCGAGTGCGGGGAGGGCGGCCGCGACGCCGGCCGCATCGCCGGCGAGCACAAGGCGGGTGACGCCGCGGGACGCGGGGAGATCGAGCGCCGCGCCGCAGGCGGCCGGCGCGAGCTCGCGGCGCTCGTCGCCGTCGTACAGCGTCACCGACAGGCCGAGCGCCTGGGCCTGGCGAACGATGCCGCTCGCGGCGTCGGAGGGGATCGTCAGGCGCCTGAGCCACTCGCCGGTGGTCGCGTCGATGACCAGCGCCCCGTGGTAGCACACGTAGGCGATCGGGTCCGCGCGAAGGACTGCGACCGCCTTGACGGCCCCGTACAGAGGACGCCCGGTACACACGACCAGCCGGGCGCCGCGCGCGCTGAGATCGGCGAGCGCCTCGACGATGCCGGGCGCCGGCATGCCGGCGGCGGTCAGCAGAGTGCCGTCCAGGTCGCAGGCCAGGAGCGCCTTGATCGGCGACCGATCGCTCACCGCGCCGGGCTGGGCGCGCTCGCGCCCGCGGCCGGAAGGCCGCCGTCAAGGATGGCGGACAGCGGCCGGCCCGCCAGCGACTCGATGCGGGCGGCGATGAGGCGCGCCGCCTCGAGCCGCACGCGCGCCGCATCCAGCGCCTCGGGATCGCCCGCGAACAGAGCTTCGGCGCGCGCGCGTTTGCCGTCGAGGGCGACCGTCCGGCCGCCGACCGTCAGCTTGTCGGCGAGGTACAGCACCTCGCGCTCGCCGGGCAGGTCGGGGGGCGGCCCCGGGAGCCGCATGTGGTAGCGGACGGCGGCGGCGACCCGCGGGTAGCCCTCGGCGTCGAGCACGGCGGCGCCCGCCGCGGCGTGCGCGGGCGCCGCGCGGGCGACGTCGTGGAGCAAGGCCGCCGCATCGAGCAAATCCTGATCGAGACACACGCCGGAGGCCCGCAGCGCCGCCCCGAGACGGCCTGCGACGTTCGCGACCGCCACGGAGTGGGCGACCACCGGCGCCGGCGTCCCGAGGCGCGCGAGCAGCTCGCGGCACGCCGCCGGCCCTGGGACGCGCTCGCGGGCGGCCAGAGCCGCGAGGCGTTGGTAGGCCCCCGCGTCGTCCATGTCGAGGAGCACGTGGGGATCGTCGACCTGTACGTCGCGTGCCCCGGCCTCCGCGCGCGCGAGCAGCTCCTTGAGGCCGCCGTCCGGCTCCTCAGCGAGGATCGCGGCGCGCAGCGCCGCGGCAACCAGCGGAGGATGCCCGCGCTCGGCCTCGTGCACGGGATAGACGACGCTCGCCGGCGGCTCGCCGGCGCTGCGGGCCAGGAGGCCCAACGTCTCGCCGCGGACGAGCGCGCAGTCCACGGGATGCACGAAGAAGGCGCGCGCGTCCGGCGGCAGAGCGCGCACGCCGCAACGGACCGACGAGTACATGCCGTCCTTGAAGTCGTGGTTGACCACGTAGCGCACGCCGTGCGCGTCGAGGAGTGGCGCGACGCGCTCGGCGCCGAAGCCGAGCACCACTACTGCCTCGAGCCCCACGTCGCGGTAGGCGCCCGCGACCCTGAGGACCGCGGGCACGCCGTCCAGCGGGAGCAGCGGCTTGAGCTCGCGCATGCGTGACGACAGCCCCGCCGCGAGGATGACCCCGGCAAGGGCGGCGGCCTTCACCCCACCAGCGCCGCGCGCACGCGGATGAGCTCGGCGGTGATACTGACGGCCAACTCCGCCGGGGTCTCCGCGGCGATGGCCACGCCGATCGGCGAGAAGACCCGCTCCAGGTCGGCGGCGGAGAAGCCGTCCGCCGTCAGAGCCCCGAAGATCTTCTCGCGCTTGGAGGCGCTGCCCATGAGGCCGATGTAGCCGGCCTCGGTGCGCAGCGCCTGTTCCAGCACCGAGAAGTCGTGGGCGTGGCCGCGCGTGACGATGACGACGAAGCTGCGCGGCGTGATCGCGAGTGCCGCGAAGGCGTCGTCGAAGGTCTCGAGACAAGCCACGCGTGAGGCGGCCGGGAAGCGCTCCGCGGCGGCGAAATCGGGGCGGTCGTCGAGGACCACGACGTCGAAACCGACGGCCGCGGCCGCCGGCGCCAGCGCCTGGGCGACGTGCCCGGCGCCGCAGATCACGGCCGTCATCGATGGCAGCAATGCCTCAACGCAGACCGACCTGCCGTCGGGCAGCTCGGCCGAACCGTGTACGGCGATCTTGCCGGCCAGCGCGCGCAGCTCCGCCGGCGCGCACGGCAGCTCACCGAGCGGCTCGGCGCCGTCCTGAAGCAGACAGTAGCTGACCTCGGTCGGCCCGGGCTCCGCGGCGAAGCACGTGTACAGCCACGCCGCGCGCCCATCCGCGCGCGCCTGCGCAGCGGCGCCCAGCAGCGTCCGCAGACCGCCATCCCGGCCCGGCACGAAGGCAACGAGCACTGCCGCGTTGCCCCCGCAGATCATGGTGGGGCCGGAAACCGACTGCCCCGTAAGCTCTACGGCGCTCACCTGCGAGCGGCCGGCGGCGATGGCCTGCGCCGCCTCCCGCATCATCGTCGCTTCGAGCAGCCCCCCGCCGATGGTGCCGGCGATGGCGCCGTCCCGCCGCACGAGCATCTGCGCCCCGGCGGCCCTCGGCGTGGAGCCCTGCCGCGCGACCAGCGTGACCAGGGCGAACGGCTCGTTGCTCTCGAGCAGCTTCAGCGCCTCGCGCAGGATCTCCCGCATGGGTCAGCCGACCGCCGGCAGCCGCACCGTGAACACGGCCCCGCCCCCAGGGCCGTCGGCGGCCTCGATGAGGCCGCCCTGGGCCTCGACGAGCCCGCGCGCGATGGCGAGGCCGAGACCGACGCCCCGCGTGCCGCGGGCTGCCTGAGAACGGTAGAAGCGGTCGAAGATGAAGGGCAGATCGATGGGGTCGACGCCGGGGCCGCTGTCGGTCACCGTAAGGGCGGCCCAGGAACGGCCGGACCGGCCGAACGCGGAAGCGCCGCTCACGACGCCGCCGGACGCGGCCGCGCCGGCCGGGCCGTCGCCGGGGGCGACGGCCAGCACCACGCGGCCGCCCCGCGGCGTGAACTTGAGGGCGTTGTCGAGCAGGTTGGCGGCGACCTGCAGCAGACGGTCGCGGTCGCCCTTGACCGCGACCGCGGCCAGGTCGCCGTCGAGCGCCACGCCCTTCGCGGCGTAGACGGTCGCGGCGTGGGCGACGGCGTCGCGCCCCACGTCCGCCAGGTCGAGCTGCTCGTGCTCCACGCTCACGTCTTCGCTCTCCAGCTCGTTGAGGCTGCGGAGAGCGCCGAGCAGGCGCCCCAGGCGCTCGACCTCGGCGCCGATCACGCGCAGGTTCTCGGGCGTCGCCGGCAGCACGCCGTCCTCGAGGGCCTCGATGCGCGACTGGATGGTGGCCAGCGGCGTACGCAGCTCGTGCGAGAGGTCGGCGGTCATGTCGCGGCGCCACTGCTCGTCGCGCGCCAGGCGGTCGGCCATGGCGTTGAAGGCGGCGGCCAGCGCGCCCACCTCGTCGTTGGCGCGCGGCGACACGCGCACCGCGAGGTTGCCGCCGGCGACGTCCTCGGCCGCGTCGGTGAGCTCCTCGAGCGGCCCGGTGATGCGCCGGCTGACGAACAGGCTGATGAGGAAGGCGAGCACGGCCGCGACGAGCGCCGCGATCACCAGGTTACGGGTGAGCGCGGTCTGGTACGCCGACTCGGCGGCGGCCCGCGCGCTGCGCGGCGCGTAGACCTCGGCGGCGCCGACCTTCTGGCCGTCGACCACCAGCGGGTAGCTCCGCACCTCGAACTGGTCGCGGCTCAGCGACGTGACCTGCGGGGCGGGCGTGGCGCCGGCCCCGCCGCCCATCATCCCGTTGCCGCCGCCCATCATCCCGCCGCCCATCATGCCCCTGCCCATGTGCCGACCCTGCACGGTGAAGAGGAGCTGCCCCGTGGGCGAGTACACGGCCACGTCGACGTTGTTGAGAAGGGCGATCTGGCTGAGCGCGTAGACCGCCGCGGCGTCCCAGCCGTCGGGGGTCTTGTAGGTCTGGGTGAGGGCGCTGACGACCGCCTCGTTGCGCGAGTGCTGCACCTCGCTGAGGTAGCTGTCGAAGCGACGGCCGCCCGCCACGAACACGATCACGGCCACCACGACGATGGCGAGCAGCGCCACGAACGCGTGCGTGAGCGCCAGACGCAGCCGCAGACCGCGCTTCATTTCTGGTCCTCGGCGAACGCGTAGCCGCGGCCGTAGACCGTAATGATCAGGTGCGGAGCGCGCGCGTCTTCGCCGAGCTTGTGGCGCAGGTTCTTGACGTGCGCGTCGATGGTGCGCTCGTACCCCTCGTACTGGTAGCCCTGCACCTTGTCGACGAGCTCGAAGCGCGTGTACACGCGCCCCGGGAAGCGGGCCAGCGTCTGCAGCAGCCGGAACTCCGATTCGGTGAGGTCGACGGGCGCGCCGTCCAGGGTGGCGCGCCGGCGGGCGCTGTCGATGACGAGCCGCCCGCCGGCGCGCTCCAGCACGTCGGCCTGAGGCTCAGCGTCGCTGCGCGCCCGGCGCAGCAGGGCGCGCACCCGCGCCGTGAGCTCGCGCGGGCTGAACGGCTTGGTGAGGTAGTCGTCGGCGCCGAGCTGCAGGCCCTTCACCAGATCCTCCTCGCCGTCCCTGGCGGTGAGCATGATGATGGGCACGTCGGACGCGGCGCGGATGCGGCGGCACACGTCCTCCCCGGGCATCCCGGGAAGCCCGAGGTCGAGCACCACGAGGTCCGGGCGGCGACGGGCGAAGTCGGCAAGAGCGTCCTCGCCCGTCGCCGCCCGCACCACCATGTGCCCCTCGCGCTCCAGATAGCTCTGCACCACCTCGGCGATGCGTGCCTCGTCCTCGACCACGAGGATACGGGTAGGGGTGCTCATGGGTCCATCTTACCCGCTGTCTGATAGGATGCGCGCACGCCCAAGGAGGCCCGCCCTGCCCAACCTCAAGGTGTATCGAGCCGCCTGGGTCGTGACGCTCATCCTCGTCGTGATCTCCCTGTTCACGCTGGGCAGACCAGACACCCCCAGGCTCAGCCTCGATCCCGTGTCGTTCGACGGCGATCAGTCGGCCGCCGACCTGCGCACCATCGTCACCGACTATCCCCAGCGCGTCGCCGGATCGGACCCCGACAACCGGCTGGCCCTGTGGATCGTCCAGCAGTTCAAGCTGGCCGGCCTCGAGACGCACATCGACAGCTTCGCGGCGACGGTCGACGGCAAGGACGTGGCCCTGCAGAACATCTGGGCGCTCTCCAGAGGCGATTCCGCGGGCACGATCCTCGTGATCGCCAATCGCGACATCCCTCCTGTGGCCACGCAGGGCGCCAACGACAACGCCTCGGGGGTCGCCGCGCTGCTCGAGCTGGCGCGGTCGTTCACGGTGACCGCGCACGACCACTCCATCATCTTCCTGTGTACCAGCGGCGACGCCTACGGCGCTCTGGGGGCGCGGCGCTTCGCGGACGAGCATGAGATCGACAACCTGTACGCCGTCATCGCGCTTCACGAGGTGGCGACGCGTGATCCCGCAGGCATCGGCCTCGACGGCTGGAGCCCCGCGCCCAAGGTGGCTCCGCCCTGGCTCTGGCTGCTCACCGCCCCGGCGGCCCGCGTGAATGCCAACCTGGAGGCGTTGCTGCCCACGGCGCCGGCCCAGGTGCTGCGCCTCGCGGTGCCCACCAGCTCCGGCAGCCAGGGGCCCTTCGTGGCGCGCGGCGTGCCCGGCATCACCGTCTCGGCGGCCGGCGCCAAGGCGCCGCCGCAGAACGACACCCTCGACAACGTCTCCACCGAGACGCTGACCAAGGTCGGCAGCACGGTGCAGGCGATGATCATGGCGATCGATGGCACGACGAGCCCGGGGGCGCGCAGCAGCGGCACGATCTTCCTCACGCGCGGCCGCACACTGCCCGGGGGCTCCCTCGCCCTGATCCTGGCCGCGTTTCTCCTCCCGCTGGCCGGCGTGACCGTCGACCTGTTCGCGCACTGCCGGCGGGCGCGCATCAAGCTCCGCCCCGCGCTGCTGCGCTCGGCGCTGCACCTGGCGCCCTGGCTCGCGCTGCTCGCCATCATCTATCTGGCCAACCTGCTGGGCCAGCTTCCCCGCAGCCCCGGGGCCGTCATCCCGCCGGGATCCCGCGTCGTCGACAACCCGCGCTACCTGCGCGTGGTGATCCTCGTCGCGCTCCTCGTCCTGGCCTACGGCTACGCGGTGGCCGTCGCACGGCGCCTCGAGCGCCGCATGGCCATCGACCCGCGAGCGACGATCTTCGTCGCCCACGCGTTTCTCGTGCTGATCGCCGTCCTGGCGCTGCTCATCAACCCCTACGCCGTACTGCTGGTGCTGCCCGCCGCCGTCATCTGGCCCCTGGCGAAGCCCGGTGGCTGGGCGCGTTCGATTCTGCCTGCCTACACGGGGCTGATCATGATCCCGGTGGTGCTCGTCTACTACGCGCTGCTGCTCGGGCTCGGAGCGAGGGTCTGGTGGTACTTCTTCCTGCTGCTCGAGAACCGCACCATCCCCGCGCCGGCGGTACTGCTGGGCGTGCTGTTCCTCTCCGCCGCCGGCATCCTGGCGCACGCCCTGCACAAGCGAGGGCTGGCGCCGGGCGCGCTCACCTGGCCGGCGATCGACCGGCGGAACCCGAAACGCATGAGCGACGAGGAGTGGGCGGCCGGCCTGGGGCTGGAGTCACCGCGCGCGCTGCGCAGGGCCGGCCGACAGCGCAAGCTCCGGCCGCGGCGGCCGCACAAGCAGTGATGCGCACAGACGACGGGGGCGGGCGCCTGCGGCGCCCGCCCCCGTCGAGGTCAACGGATCTGCGCGAATCCGCGTCCTGTGCTCAGTACTCTTCCTGTGAAAGCGACTCGTCGATGGTGGTCTCGAGCTCGCCGTC
>JBAXRL010000012.1:0-18135 GCA_037131205.1 Actinomycetes bacterium
CGATACCGATCATCGCGCGGGCCATGCCGTCGGTGGCCAGGTTGACGCCGATCGTGAGGATGGCGATGAGCGCCACGGGCACGAAGATCGAGTATGGCTGGATGATCAGGCCGATGCGGTTCTCGTTGATCATGAGGCCCCAGTCGGCCGACGGCGGCTGCAGGCCGAAGCCGAGGAAGCTGAGCGCGGCGATGAGGCCGATCGAGTAGGTGAGGCGCAGGCCGAATTCGACGAGCAGGGGGCTCGTGATATTGGGCAGGATCTCGGTGAAGGCGATCTTGCTGCGTGAGACCCCGAGCGACTCCGCCGCCTTCACGAAGTCGCGCTCCTTGACCTCGAGCGTGGAGCCGCGGGCCACGCGGGCGATGCGCGGCGCGTGCGAGAGACCGACGGTGAGCACGATGAGCCACAGCCGCGGCCCGAGCACGGAGACGAGCAGCAGCACGAAGACGATCTGCGGGAAGGCGAGCAGCACATCGAGGAGGCGCATGACCACGTCGTCGACAGCGGCGCGGGCGTAGCCGGCAAAGAGGCCCAGGGAGACGCCGAGCACCATGCCGATGGCCGTCGCGATAATGGACAAGATGAGCACCGAGCGGCCGCCGTAGAGCACTCGCGTGAGCACGTCGCGGCCGAGGTTGTCGCCGCCGAAGGCGGCGATCGACGAGGGCTTGGCGAACGGCATCGTGACGAACTCGGAGGGCGAGTACGGCGCGAAGTAGGGGCCCACGGCGGCGAGCGCCACAATGAAGAGGAAGAGCGCAAGACCGATCTGCGTGCGCCGGTAGTGGAGCGCGTCGGAGAGCAGCTGGACCCACTCGCGGCGACGGCGCTTGCCGCGGGCCGGGGTGAGGTCGGAATCGTGACCGAGGCGCGGCTCGAGGGGCTCGTTGATGCCTCCGTCGGGGCCGAGGTCGAGGTCGCTCATGGGAGGTCCGCCGGCGGGAGCCAGATCGCCGGCGCTCACTGGAGACCCGTCCGCAGACGCGGGCTGACGAGGATCGTGAGAATGTCGGCGATGAGGTTGAAGCCGACATAGAGGCTGGCGATGAGGAGCACGATGGCCTGAATGACCGGCACGTCACGGTTCGCCACAGCGTCGATGAGCCCCGAGCCGATGCCCGGGTAGTTGAAAAGGTACTCCACGACGACCACGCCGCCGGCGAGCCAGGCGAGGTTGAGAGCGATCACCTGGATGGCCGGGATGACGGCGTTGGGGAGCGCGTGGCGCTGGAGGACGATGCGCTCCGGCATGCCCTTGAGGCGCGCCATCTGCACGTACTCGCTCTCGAGCACTTCGATCATGGAGGCGCGCAGGATGCGCACGATGTACGGCGCGACCGCGAGCACCAGCGTGAGCGCGGGCAGCACCAGCATGTTCATCTGACTCCAGATCGGCTCGTTGGGGTTGACCCGCGACACGGCCGGGAAGACGTGGACGACCTGCGTGGCGAGCAGCATGATGAGCAGGATGCCGATGACGAACTCGGGCAGCGCCGCCAGGGCGAGGCTGCCCAGGGACGTGGCCGAGTCGAACCAGCGGTCTCGCAGCAGACCGCTGAGGCTGCCGATGAGGATCGACAGCGGGATGCTGATGAGGGCGGCCACCAGCACCAGGGCCGCCGAGTTCACGACCCGCCCGCCGAGCAGCTGACTGATGGGCTGCTCGGCCACGAGGGAGTCGCCGACGTCGCCCCTCACGATGCCGCCCAGCCACGTGAAGTACTGCGAGGTCGCCGGGCGGTCCAGTCCGAGTCGCTCGCGTACCGCCTTGACGCGCTCTGGCGTGGCCGACCTGCCCAGGATGGCACTCGCCGTGTCCCCGGGCAGCGCCTGCGTCGCGGCGAACACGAGGACCGAGACGAGCAGCAGGGTCAGGAGACCAAGTGCCAATCGGCGCAGGATGATCTTTGCAAGTGGGGGCACCGCGCGCCTACCTCCCTAAGAGAGAGAGTGGGGCCGGCGTCCCGCTGGGACGCCGGCCCCACCCGAGCTCGTGCGAGCAAGGACTCAAGCGAAGTACATCAGGTTGTAGCGGGCTTTGGAGGCGGATTCGGCGCCCCAGGCGTCCGCCACGACACCGGCGAGCTTGTCGCTGTAGCCGTCGAGCATCACGTTGAACTGGTAGATGATGTAGCCGCCGCGATCGTAGTCGATCCGCCCCAACTGCGAGACGAGCTCGTTGCGCTTGGCCGCGTCAGTCGTCACGATCGCCTCGTCGAAGATCTTCTGCCACTCGGCGTCCTTCCAGGCGGTCTCGCCCCAGTAGGGCGCGGAGGGGCTGGTGCCGACGGCGGGGAGGCTGCCGCGCTGCGCCTGCGCGAGGTAGTTGCGGGTGCCCCAGAAGGTCATGGCGAAGGGGTACGAGAGGTAGTTGCCGGAGTTCCAGAAAGCGCTGGGATCGACCTTGTTCACCTTGATGGTCACGCCGGCGCCCTTGGCCTGCTGAGAGAAGACTTGCGCGGCCTGCACGTCGGCGGCGCCGGTGGCCGTCGAACAGTTCAGCTCGACGGTGAGGTTGTTGTCGTAGCCCGCTGCCTTGAGCAACGACTTGGCCTGCTCGAGGTCCTGCACACGCGGCGCCAGATCTTGCGGGTAGCCGGGGTCGAACGGCGCGTACACGTCGTTGCCGACCCACCCGTTGCCACCATACGCCTGGTCGATCATCTGCTGACGATCGACGATCAAGCGCATCGCCTGGCGCACACGCACGTCGTCGAACGGCTTCTTGTCGATGCGCATGGTGAACGGGTCCCAGCCGCCCGTCTTGGACTCGACGAGCTTGAAGCCCGGGGTGTTCTCGACGGTGCTCACCTGGGCACTGTCGAGGATGTTCGCGTAGTCGATCGTGCCGCCTAGCAGCGCGTTGAGCTTCGCCGTGGGATCGGGAAACTCGATGAGCGTGAGCTGGTCGGCGAAGGGGCCCGTGCCCCAGTAGTCGGGGTTGGCCGCGAACTCCGCCTGCTGGCCGGCCGCGTAGCTGGTGACCTTCCACGGGCCGGTGCCGATGGCGCCGTCCATGCCCTTCGGATCGTAGCCGACCGGCACGATGGCGTTGTTGTAATACGCGAGCTGCTCATCGAAGATCGCGCTCGGCGCGTCGAGGACGAACGTCACCGTGAGATCGTCGACCTTCTTGATGTTGCCCGGCTTGAGGTTCGCGAGGCCGGCGGCGCCCTCGGACGCGGTCTTCGGGTCGATGATGCGCTGGAAGCTGAACACCACGGAGTCCGCGTTGACGGGCGAGCCGTCGTGGAAGGTGAGCCCCGACTTGAGCTTCACGGTGTGCTCTGTGGCGTCGGTGCTGGCCTCGTACGTATCGGCGAGCAGCATGACCAGCTTGGACTGCTCGTCAAAGCCCATCAGCGAGTCGTAGAGCTGGAACTGCAGGGTGATCTGCGTCTCGTTAGTGGCGGTATGCGCGTCGAGCGTGTCCTTGGCGGAGCCGCCGCCCATCCCCGCCCTGATGATGCCGCCCTTCTTGGGCCCGCTTGCCGCCGACGGCGAGGCCGACGTGCCGCTGTCGGACGTGCCACCGCAAGCGGAAGCGACCGGACCGAGCGCGGCAAGGGCGCCGGCCGCGGCGGCTCCCTGGAGCACCCTGCGGCGCGTGACGCGCTTGCTGCTCGCGATCTCTCTGAGCTGCCCGAAATCGAATGGAGACTTACCTTCCTGGTCACTCACGATACCGTCCCCCAATCATGTGGTTTCCCTGCCCGTCGGATCCCCGTCGTCTGAGACAGAAATGCTCGATGCTGTCTGGCCGGCGCCATCCCGAGCATCTCTTGATCTGCTGCGTAAAGACTACCCCCGTTGGCCGATCCTATCGATGACCGTCCACGATTGGCGGGAATCCCGCGTTCGATTCATCCGCCTGGGTGGTTCGCCACAATGGACTGCACTCTAGTAGCCACCTCACCAATCCGTCAATGCGTCCGGCGGCCAAACCCTAGCATCCCTTCGCAAGACTCACAACGAACTACGGCAGCCGAACTCGCCTATTGCGCCTCCCCCTTTCCTGCGCTTTGGAGCGATTGTGACCGCAGAACATCCTTTGAGTCAAGTAGGCCGAAGGAAACTCGGCGGTCATGCAGCCATCAATCGGGACAACCGCCCAACCCGGACACCGTGGCCGAAGAATCCGCGGCGCCCTGACCCGCCGAGACAGGCGACGGGCGCCGCGCCGCCGAGGCGGAGCGGCGAGCCGCCGGACGGCGCGGCCGCCGCCGGCTCCTCCTGAGCGCCCGCGCTACGCCTCGTCCCGGGAGCCGCCGAGCACGATCCTCGCGTCGAGCGCTACTGCGGTCGTCGGCGTGACCAGCACGGGGTTCACCTCGACCTCCGCGACCTCGGGGTGAGTGGCCGCGAAACGCGAGAGGGCCGCGGTGACTCGCGCGGCTGCGCGTACGTCGAGCGGCGGCCGGCCGCGCGCGCCACGCAGAAGCGCCGCGCCGCGCAGGCTCGCCAGCAGCCGCTCCGCCTGGTCGGTCTCCACCGGCGCCAGCGCGACGGCCGTGTCCTTCAGGATCTCCGCGTAGATGCCGCCGAGACCGACGAGCACGACGGCGCCGAAGCGTGGATCCTGCCTACACCCGACGATCACCTCAACGCCATCCGCCAGGGGTGCCATGCGCTCCACCGTCAGGGCGCTGGGGGCAAGGCGCGTCAGCATGTCGTCGCAGACGGCATGCAACGACGGTTCGTCGCGAATGTCCAGCGCCACGCCCCCGGCATCGCTCTTGTGCAGCAGGCCCACCGCCTTGAGCGCCACAGGATAGCCCAGCTCCCGCGCGGCAGCCAGGGCTTCGTCGGCGTCATGAACCAGATGCGCGGGCACGAAGGGAACGCCGGCCGCGGCCAGTGCTCTACGCGCCGACCAGTAGTCGTCTTCGAGCAAGCGCTCGGCGGACCGCGGCGGCAGCTCAGGCAGACCCGCAGGGCAGGCCGCCTCCATGCGGGTCAGATGCGCGAGCACCAGGGCCGCGGAGAGGATGTCCCGATAGACGGGGACGCCGGCCGAGAGAAGCTGCTGGGCGGCCGGCGACCGGTCTTTGTTCACGGTAGAGACGATCACCGGGAACCCGCGCTCGTGCGCCAGGGCCGCCAAGCCTCGTGCCGCCTCGGCTTCCTGCTCCACCTCGCCGGTCAGCTCGGGGAAGCGCGCTCCCCAGTAGCCGAACTCTCCGGCCACAAGGAGCGCGTCGACCTCGCCGGACTCGACGAGCACGCGGCCGACACGCGTGTGGGCGGACGGGTCGACGGAGGCGATGGCGAAGTCCACGGGGTTGTGCAGAGCCGCGTTGACGGGAAGCAGCTCGGCAAGGCGCGCCTGGAGCTCCTCGGAGAAGCGCGGCACCGAGAGGCCGACCGAGGCGACGACGTCGGCGGCGATAGCGCCGTGCCCGCCGCCGTCGCTGGTGATGGCCACGGCCCGTCCGCGCGGGCGCCGCCCGGACAGCAGACCGACCGCCGTCTCGACGATCTCGTCCGGGGTCTCCACTCGCTCGGCGCCGACGGCCCGACAAACGGCGTCGACGACGGCGGCATCGGTGGTCAGCGATCCGGTGTGAGATCGCGCCGCCCGGGAGCCTGCCTCGCTCCTGCCCGGCGCGAGCAAGAGTACCGGCTTGCCGGCGGCCACGCAGGCCGCAGCGGCGGCGGCAAGCCGCCGACCGTCGCGCAGGTCTTCCGCATAGACGGCCACGAGGCGCGTCTCCGCATGGTCGACCAGCGACCAGAGAACATCGGCGATCCCCACGTCGGCCTGATTGCCCAGCGTCACGAAGCGGGTGAATCCCTGCCCGAAATCCTTCGCTCGCATCACGATCTCGTCGCCGACGCCGCCGCTCTGGCTGACGAAAGCGATGGTGCCGGCGGGGATATCGAGAAGGGCCACGGCGTTCAGGCCAGTGGTGGTGTCGGCGACGCCCGGGCAGTTGGGCCCGACCAGCAGAGCGCCGGCGGCTCGGACGCGAGCCACAGCGGCCTGCTGCCGGGCGCGACCCTCGGCGCCCAGCTCACCGAGTCCCGCGGTCACTACGACGAGAGCCTTGGCGCCGACCGCCAGAGCGTCGTCCACGGCGGCGTCGAAACCCATCGCCGGTACGGCAAGGAAGACGAGGTCCACGGGCGCGTCAAGCTCACGCAGTGAGGTGTGCGCCGGCCGGCCCTGGACCTCGCCGCCCTTGCGGTTGACCAGGAAGACGCTCCGCCCCGCCGGGTCGCGCAGGAGCCGTGCGGTCAGATCGCCGCCCCACTTGGAGCGGTCGCTGGAGGCGCCGACGACGGCCACGGAGCGCGGCGCGAAAAGCGCGGCCAGATCACGCCGCTCGCCGAGGCCGGCTTCTGTCACATACCCGACATCCTGCATCTCCCGGCTCCTCTCGGCGCGCGACGGGCGCCCTTCGCCGGCCGCACGCGACTAACCGTCTGGTTAACGCCGGAGTATGGCACAGGCCGGGCGCAGCCTGTCAATGCGCGTGCGGCGTCGCCACCACCCGGCGGCGGTCAACCGCGCCGCGCCGCCGTACCCGGCGGCTCTCGGCGTATGCCACTGCAGTCCTGCTGGGGGAAGGCCGTCCAGGCTTGACAGCCGGCGGCCGGGCGTGGCATCAATTGCCGCTGACCTTTTGGGTAAGTTCGCCGCCGCGGCCGCCTTCATGAGCCGGCGCTCCAGGGCGCTTCACGCCGTGGCCAAATCCTGGGCAACGCGAGGGAGACTCTCTTGGACTTCCGTTTGACCTGCCTGAGCACAGCCGAACGAGACCTCGTGATCGATTCGGCGCTGGCCATTCTGCAACGCGTCGGCATGCGTATGCCCGGGGCTCGCGCCATGGACGCGCTGGCGGGCGCCGGGGCGCACGTCGACCGCGAGACCGGCGTCGTGCGCATCCCCGAGGACGTAGTGCGTGCCGCCCTTGCCACGCTGCCCGAGACCATGGTCATCGCCGGGGCCACGCCGCAGCAGGACGTCAGGTTCGACCGCCGCAACGGCCCGTTCTTCAACCCGTCCGCTGCGCACGCCAAGACCCTCGACTTCCGCACCGGGCGGCTGCGCGCGTCCACCTTGCAGGACATCAGAGAGGGTACGGCCGTCATGGACGCCACCCCCGAGCTGGACCTCCTGTGGACCTTCGCGACGGCCAACGACGTGCCCATCGAGGAGCGCGAGCTCGTCGAGTACTACACGTTCCTCACCACCTCGACCAAGCCGCTCGTCATGGTCGACTGCCCCACGGACACGGCGGCCGTCAAGCACATCATGGACGTTCTCGGTGACGGCCTGGAGGGCTTCCGGCGGCGCCCACGCCTCGGACTGCTCTGCGCCGCGCGCGCGCCCCTGGCGGTCAACGGCGCCTTGATCGACGCGGCCTGCGAGCTCGCCGGCTTGGGCGCGCCCATCTGGACGTACACGATGCCGATGTCGGGGGCCACGAGCCCCGTCACGATGGGCGGCACGCTGGCGCTCATGTGGGCCGAGACCCTCGGCATGGTGACGGCCATCCAGTCTGCCGCCCCGGGGACGGGCGTGATGGCGTGCTGCGGCCCCGGCGTGCTCGACATGCACACCAGCTCGATGGCGCTCGGCGCGCCCGAGAACACGCTCATGGGCGTGGCCTCTGTGGAGATCGCGCACCACCTGGGCCTGCCGGTGCACAACACCGCGCTCTCGACCGACGCCAAGCACCCGGGCATTCAGGCCGGCTACGAGAAAGGCCTCAAGATCCTGCCCGCCGCCATGGCCGGCGCCGACCTCATCAGCGGCGGCTTCGGAGCGCTCGCCGCATCGAGCGTGTGGCACCTGCCCATGGTGCCGATCGACGCCGAGGTCGCGAGGCTGGTGCGCCGCCTCGTCGCCGAGACGAAGATCGATCGCGACTCCGTGATGCTGGACGTCATCGAACGCGTGGGCATCGGGGGTGACTACCTCAAGGAGAAGAGCACGCGGCAGCTCATCCGCGCCGGCGAGCACTTCGCTCCCACCATCGGCAGCCGCCTCCCGTTCGAGCAGTGGGCGGAGCTCGGCCAGACCGAGGTCGACGTGGCCCGCGAGATCGTGGAGCAGACCCTGGCCGCGAGCGAGGAGCGCGCGCGCGACGGCTGGACGGCCGAGCTGTCACCCGACCAGGTGACAGCTCTCGCGGACATCTGCGGCGTCGACCGGTGACGCAGATGGGGAGCGGCATGAGACTGGAAGGCATCAGCGGGGCGCGGGTCATCGTGACCGCCGGCGGCGGCGGCATCGGAGCGGTGATCGCCAGGCGCTTCGCAGATGCAGGCGCTCGCGTCTTCATCTGCGACGTGGACTCTGCGTGCGTTGAAGCGCGGGCCGGCGAAGGCCCCGAGATCGGCGCCTGCGTCGCCGACGTTTCGTCTCCCGAGGACGTCGACCGCCTCTTCGAGGAGGCGCAGGCCTTCCTGGGAGGCCTGGACGTCCTCGTCAACAACGCCGGCATCGGTGGGCCGGTGGGCTGCGTCGAGAACCTGGACGTGGACGAGTGGCGCCGGACCCTCGACGTGAACCTCACCGGCGCCTTTCTCTGCGCCCGCAGGGCGGCGCCCGTCCTGAAGGAACAGCGGTCCGGCGCCATCGTCAACATGTCGTCCCACTACGGGTTCCTGGGCGGCGCGACGCGGGCGCCCTACGTGGCGAGCAAGTGGGCGATCATCGGTTTTACGAAGACCCTCGCCATCGAGCTGGGACCCTTCGGCGTCCGCGCCAACGCCATCTGTCCTGGCGGGGTGGAGGGCGAGCGGCTCGAGCGCGTCATGCGCTCGGAGGCCGAGGAGAAGGGCATCACCTGCGACGAGCTCCGCGAGCAGTGGGTGCGCGGCTGCTCCCTGCGCACCTTCGTCACCCCGGACGACGTGGCGTCGATGATCCTCTTCCTGTGTTCGGATCACGGCGCGCGCATCTCCGGGCAGGCGGTCGCCGTGGACGGGCACACCGAGTTCATCTGACTCAGAGGATCTCCAGGGCGGTGGCCATCGAGACGCCGCCGCCGCACAGGGTGGCGAGGCCGAGGGTCTTGTCCCGCCTCCGCAGCGCGTGCAGAAGGGTGACCATCAGGCGACAGCCGGTCGAGCCCACCGGGTGCCCGAGGCCGATCCCCGAACCGTTGACGTTGGTGATCTCCCGATCAAAGCCCAGCTCCCGCTCGCAGGCCAGGTACTGGGAGGCGAACGCTTCGTGGACTTCGAGCAGCTCGAAGTCGCCGAGCCGCAGCGCGGAGCGCCGCTCCAGATCGCGGACCGCCGGGATTGGGCTGACGCCCATCATGGAGGACTCACAACCGCCGTAGCCGACCGCCGCGATGCGCGCCATCGGCGTGACCCCGAGATCCCTCACCCTGCCGGCCGACATGATGACCATGGCGCTGGCGCCGTCGTTGATCCCCGAGGAGTTGCCTACCGTGACCTTGCCGATACCCGGTACGAACGCAGGCGCGAGCCCGGCGAGATCGGCCATCGTGAGCCCGGCACGGAAGTGCTCGTCCCGCGCGAAGACGACGGGAAGCTTGCCTCTCTTCTGAGGGATCTCGACGGGCACGATCTCGTCGTGGAAGTCGCCCTCGTCGGTGGCCCGCTCGACGTTGTGATGGCTGCGCAGGGCGACCTCGTCCATCTCTTCGCGAGCGATGCCGTACATCTCGCCGACGAGCTCGGCGGTGTGGCCCATGGTGTACGGCTGCCCCGCGAGAAGGGCGTGGATGGGACCCTCATCGCCGGCCTGGCCGGAGGGGCACGGATGATAGCGGGAACCGCAGTAGAGGCCCTCGATGACCTGGTCGTCAAGGCTCTAGTTCTGCAGCCGCGCCCCAGCGCGCGGACGGGATCGCATACGGGACGCCGGACATGACCTCCACGCCGCCGGCGACGATGACGTCGGCGAGCCCGGCCTTGATCATGGCCATGCCGGAGACGACGGCTTCCATGGCGGAGACGCAGACACGGTCCATCGACACGGCCGTCACGGTGACCGGCAGGCCGGCTTCGATGGCCGCCGACCGCGCGACGCTCTTGGTATCGTACGGCTCGAAGCAGATGCCCGGGCGCACGTCGTCGACGTCCGCGGGATCGATGCCCGCGCGGCGGATGGCCTCCCTGACGGTGACCGCAGCCAGGGCGTAGGCGGGCATGTCTTTCAGCGTCCCGCCGAAGGCGCCGATGGCCGTACGACACGCGGATGCGACTACCACGTCATTCATGGGCACTCCCTTGTCAGCCACGCTGACTCCACAATGTCATAGATGCTTCACGTCTTCGCTTGCCGCAGCCCCAACTTCTCACGCGCCTCGGCGGGCGTCAAAGGACGCGCGCCGAGGCTCTCGACGATCGCGACCGCCCGTTCCACAAGCTCGGCGTTGCTCGCGAAGACGCCGCGGCTGAGATACAGGTTGTCCTCCAGCCCGACGCGCACGTTGCCGCCGAGCAGCAGCGACTGCGCCACGAACGGCATCTCCAGGCGCGAGATGGCGAACGCCGCCCACTGCGCGCCCTCCGGCAACAGGTCCACCATGGCCATCATCGTGCGCACCTCGGCCGGCGCCCCATACGGGATGCCGAGGCAGAGCTGGAAGAGCGGCGTTCCCTCGATGAGGCCTTCCTCGATGAGCTTGTTGGCAAGACGCACCTGGCCGGTGTCGAACACCTCCAGCTCGGGCTTGACGCCCAGCTCTTTGACGCGCGCCGCCATGGTGCGCAGCTGGCTGGGCGTCACCACGGCCACGTAGTCGCCGTCGGAGAAGTTCATCGTGCCGCAGTCGAGCGTACACATCTCGGGCAGCAGCGCTTCGATGTGCTCGAGACGCTCCAGGGCCGGCGCCAGGTCGCTACCCGCGCCGGCCACCGTTGGGTGAGCGTCATCGACGATCAGGTCGCCGCCCATCCCCGTCGTGAGGTTGATCACCACATCGACGTCACTGGCGCGGATGCGCTCGACGACCTCGCGGTAGTGCTCGAGCTTGCGCGAGGGCGCACCGCTCGCGGGGTCACGGACGTGGATGTGGGCGACGGCGGCCCCCGCCTCCGCCGCCGCGATGGCCGCGCCCGCGATCTGTGCGGGCGTCACCGGGATGGCTGGATGGATCCCCACTGTGTCACCGGATCCGGTGACCGCACAGGTTATGACCACCTCGTCAAGCATCGAACCTCCCTCGACTGTGAGCTCGATCGCGCGGCATGGCCATGCGTTCGAGCCAGTCGCCGACCAGCGCCCGGAAGGGCCCCGGGCGCTCGATGCGCCCGAGCTGGTGCCCCGCCATATCGAGCACTGCGTAGGTGGCTCGAGGGAGCTCGTCCAGCAACGCCCAGGCCGCCCGGTACCCGACCGTCGAATCCTGGCGGCCCGTGAGGATGAGACTGGGTCGATCGAACGGAGGCCCGGGGCGGGCGGCGGCGCCGGTCGGGACATAGTTCGCTTCCAGTCGTGCGAGAAACCCGTAGTCGGCGCGCCGGTAGGCGGGCATGTCGTGAGCCCTGATCTCGTCGACCATCCAGCGCTCGTGCACGACCAGCGTGTCGCGCATCCACTCCTCGTCGGGGGCAAGATCCGCGAGGATCGAGGTGTCCTCGAAGAGCACGAGGGCATCCGCGGTGTCTCGCGTGCCGTCCGCGGCGGGGACATCGGGGACGAGGAGCCCGGCGCCGTCCAGCCGGTCAGGGATCGACCGGATGAGCCCCAGCGCGAGGTGTCCTCCATAGGAACTGCCGGCGATCGCGAACGAACCCTCCGGCAGCACGACGTCGATGAAGTCGCGCACGATCGAGAGCACCTGATCCTGCGTCGAGAGCCACTCTGGCGCCGGGGTCGCCCCGTGGCCCGGGAGGTCGAAGTAGATCCGCCGCCACCCGGGATGCTCGTCAAAGACCGCTTCGAGATCGGCGAGCATGTAGTTGCGGTCCGCGGACCAGCCGTGTATCAGCAGGATCGGCCTGCCTTCTCCACGCACCTCGTAGGCGATCGGGATGCCCTGGACGCCGATCGGCGGTGAGGTCGGCGGTCCTCCTGGGTCAGCAGTCGGTATCGACATCACTGATCTCCGGTGATCTCCAGAGCGACGGCCATCGAGACCCCGCCGCCGCCGCACAACGTCGCCAGCCCGAGGGTCTTGCCGCGGTTCCTGAGCGCATACAGGAGCGTGACCATGAGGCGACAGCCGGTCGAACCCACCGGGTGCCCGAGGCCGATCCCCGAGCCGTTGACGTTGGCGATCTCCCTGTCCAGGCCGAGGTCCCGCTCGCAGGCCAGGTACTGCGAGGCGAAGGCCTCATGGACCTCGAGCAGCTCGAAGTCCACAAGCCGCAGCCCGGATCGCCGCTCCAGATCGCGGACTGCCGGGATCGGGCTGATGCCCATGATGGAGGGCTCACACCCGCCGTAGCCGACGCCCATGATGCGCGCCATCGGCGTGACCCCGAGCGCCCGTGCCTTGTCGGCCGACATGATGACCATCGCGCTGGCGCCGTCGTTGATCCCTGCGGAATTGCCCGCCGTGACCTTGCCGATGTCGGGCATGAACGCCGGCCGCAGCGCGGCAAGGTCGTCCATCGTGAGGGCGGGGCGAAAATGCTCGTCGCGCGCGAAGACAACCGGCGGCCTGCCCCTCTTCTGCGGGATCTCGACGGGCACGATCTCGTCGCGGAAGTCGCCCTCCTGGGTGGCCCGCTCGACGTTGTGGTGGCTGCGAAGGGCCACCTCGTCCATCTCTTCTCGAGAGAGGCTGTAGAGCTCCGCGACAAGCTCCGCGGTGTGGCCCATCACGTAGGGCTGCCCCTGGAGCCGGGCGTGGACGGGGTGGTCCTGACCAGACTCGTCGGGAGGACACGGATTGTAGCGGGACCCACAGTAGAGGCCTTCGATCACCTGATCGTCGATGGACTGGTTCTGCAGCCGGGCGCCCCAGCGCGCCGTCGGGACTGCGTAGGGGACGCCGGACATCACCTCCACGCCGCCGGCGACGATGACCTCGGCCAGCCCCGCCTTGATCATCGCCATGCCCGAGACGACGGCTTCCATGGCGGAGACGCAGACGCGGTCCATCGACACCGCGGTAACAGTGACCGGGATGCCGGCCTCGATCGCCGCGGAGCGGGCTACGCTCTTCGTGAGGTACGGCTCGAAGCAGCTGCCGAGGCGGACGTCGTCCACGTCCTCCGGCCTGATCCCCGCGCGGTTCAGGGCCTCCCGGATGACGGTCGCCGCCAGAAGGTACGGCGGCACGTCCTTCAGCGCGCCTCCGAAGGCGCCGATCGCCGAGCGACACGCAGACGCCACTACCACATCATCCATTTGCACTCCCACTCCGATCGAAGATCGTATCCATCGTCGCCGTCCGTGCTCCTCCCGACTCAGAGCGGCTTGATCCTGTCCGCCGCCCCGATCATCGTCCGGATCGCCGCCGCGTCCCACTCGGCCCCGCGATTGTCGGCCAGGGCGAAGCCGACCAGCCCATTGGGCATACAGACGACGAGGTTGCCGCCGCCGCCGTACATGTAGGGGACCGCGAACGTCTCGCCCGTCGGGCTCGTGTACTCGATGTTCCAGAAGGACAGCTGGTAGGCGGACGTCGCGTAGAGGCTCTCGATCAGATCCTCATCGAGGATCTGTGTCCCGTCCGGGGCCGCGCCGCCCGTGGCCACCAGTGTGCCGACCTTGGCCAGTGTGTCGATCGTGGGAAGCGCGCCCCACGCCGTCAGAGGGAACCCCGGCTTGCCGCTCCGCGTCTGGACCGTGCCCGCGGCGAAGTGATGGACGCCGCTCGGCCGGAGCACTTCTTCAGACAGCATGCCGAGGAGCGTCGCGCGGGAGCCTTCTCTCTGCTGGAGGAAGCGTTGCATGGCCAGCGCGGCCGCCCACATGTCCTGATCCATGTAGCAGAACTTCTGACCCGGCCCGCTGACCTTCGGGTTCGGCGCCTCGTGGAAGTAGTGCCTGATCTGCCGAGCCAGGCTATACGAGTACGCCCACCGGTAGGTGTTCGGACTCGCCGCGCTCCAGTTCGCTCCCGGCCCGGTGGGGCCCATTCCGGTCGACATCTGCAGCGCGTCGCGGATGGTGACCATCTTCCAGCGGGCCGCCGCCTGTTTGCTCACAAAGCGGTATTCGGACGGCCTGAAGTAGCTCACGAGCTTCGTGTCAAGGAATCCCGGCCCGTACTTCCGCGCCAGGCGCAGGGCCGCCAGCCCGGCGATGAGCGACTTCGACGCCGACCACACCCCGACTCGCATCCCCTCGCGGTAGGGGTAGTCGCCGAACGCCGTGCGGACCTTCGTGCAGTAGACCGTGTCGCCCGCGACGATGCCCATCGTCACCACGTTCTTCAGGGCCACGCCGGTCCCCATCCCGGAGACGGCGTCGCCGAGGTCGGACAGCGGGCGTATCGGCCAGCGGTCGGCCAGCTCCCGCGCGTACGCGACCTCGCGGTCCTGCCTGTCGGGGACCGCGCGCGCCCGGTGGCGCATGTGGATCCGCGCCCACGCCTTCATGGTGAAGTCGTAGTCCGGGAAGATGTAGCCGCCGCCGCTGTCCCGGCCGATCTGCGCGTGGAGGTCGGAGACCCGTCGTCCCTTGTAGTAGAAGAACGCCAGGCCGAGCAGCGCTTCCGACTCCTGAGACTGGACCAGCGAGAAGGGGAAGGCGGCCTTGTTCCAGCCTGCCCATCTCGAGCTCTCCGGCGCCTTCCACACCCTGCCGGGGCCGATGACGAGCTCCCAGAAGCTCGCGGTACGGTCCCTGACCGGCCTGCGGATGATGCCTCGCTCGACAGGCACGAGGTCACCATCGTCGGTCGTGAAGAACCGGACCTCGAGGCCGGGGAAGAGGGTCGCATCAAGGCGGTAGAGCGGAACGGCGCCCTTGGGGTCCTGGGCGGCCAGCCAGTCGAACGAGTAGCCCCAGCCGTCCCACGCCGCCCAGGGATGGCTGTAGTCCGCGCCGAGCCGCGGCGCCACCTGTCGTGGGGTCGGCCGCACGTGCATCGCGGTCGTGCGAAACACGAGCGTTCCCTCGAATCCCGCGGAGGCCTTCGCGGCGTCCGCGGGAGGGATGAAATGGCGCGTGCCGACCCACGAGGGGAAGCCGCCGACCGCGGCGCGAGAAGCGAGAGCGGCCGGGGCGCCGAGATAGAGCACGGCTCCCGCGGCCACCAGCAACGTGAGCGCGAGGCTCGCCGCCGACCGCCCGGCCGCGCCGCCCATGAGGTGCTTCCTCTGCCCGCGTGTGTCCATGGTCGTGTCTCGAAGAAGTCCGGCGCGTCAGGCGAGGATCCCGGCGAGGTCCTCGCACGACTGCAAGACGTGCGCCCCCCACTCCTCGTACAACTCCGGCGGCGCCGATGAGAACATGGCGACCACCACCCCGGCCTCCTGATTCACGTAGACACGCTGCCCCAGCCAGCCGACGGCGCTGAAGACCGTGTGGTCGGCGAGCTCGCGGACCCAGAAGCAGCTCCGGTACGAACAGCCGGAGTAGTCGCCGCCGTCCTGCCAGGTCTCCGCGGCGGCGGCGAACGCCGCCTTGTCTCCGTTTCGTCTGACGTCGTCCAGCCATCGCTCCGGGACCACCTGGACGCCGCCCAGCCGTCCGTCCTGCGCGAGCATCAGGCCGAAACGGGCGAGGTCGCGGAGACTGCAGGATAGCCCGCCTTCGAGCTGCGCGCTGCCCGCGCCGTCGAGGAGGATGTGCGCGTCGTGCTCGGCGCCCAGCTTGCTCCAGACGCGCGTCTTGATGAGCTCGGGCGCGGACAACCCCGTGGCTCGCTCCATGACCCAGCCGAGGACGATCGTGTTCAGCGAAACGTAGTGGAACACGGCGCCGTGCTCGCCTTCCTTCTGCGTCCGGGTCGCCTCATCGTAGGCAGACCCGGGTTCGTCGTCGGCGAGCGCGGGCTGCACGCCCTCGAGGCGGCACAGGCGGGCGCCGTCGTAGTGCGGCTTGTCGAGCTCGTCCTGGTAGCGGATGCCCACCGTCATGTCCAGGAGATGCCGCACCGTGGCGTCACCGTACGCGCTGACGGCGAGCTCCGGCACGATCGCCGCCACTCGATCGTCGGCGCCCAGGCTCCCGGCCTCGACCAGGTTGGCGACGACGCACGACGCCATTGCCTTGGTGATCGACTGGCAGAGGTGGGGCGTCTCGGGCGTCATGCCGCGCAGGTAGCGCTCGTAGACGATCCGCCCCGCGCGCATGACGAGCATTCCGTCGACGCAGGCGCCGTCGAGCATCTCGCGGAGCGTCCACGTGGCGCCGTCGGCCTTGCCGACCAGGACCGTGTCCAGGTCCAATGGCTCCCGCGAGATCTCGACGACGGGCTGCCGCCGCGACGACACGTCCGCCGTCCCTGACACCTCGCGGGCGTGCTGCATGTACCAGTGCGTCAGCTGCGGCTCCGCGTAGACCTGGTCCGCCCTCACCCGCTGTTCGGGCGGCGGAGGAAAGCCGCGCATCACCTGATCGTCGGCGACGTTCACGCGCCCTCCACCTCCCTGGGCCGGCGCCGGAGCACCAGCCAGATCACGAGGCCCACCACGATGACGGCGCCGGCGACGATGGCCACGATGGCGCCCGTACTGGGGCCGCCACTCGTTGCCGACTCCGCGGAGGCGACGGGCTGCACGCCCGTGTAGGTGCCGCGCATGTAGTTCATCACCACTGAAGGAGAGCCCACCGGCGCAAGCTGCCAGCCCGTCCAGCGGTCGCTGCGATACGCCTGCAGGTTGGTCTCGTACCAGAGGACGATGTAGGGGTCCTCGGTGTAGAGGATCTCCTGCATCTGCTGAACGATGGCGACGCGCGCGGCGCGGTCGATGGTGGATGACTGGGCAGCGAACAACCTGTCGTACTCCGGGTTCGAGTAGCAGCTGTCGTTGTTGTTCAGGATCTGGTCGGTCGTGAACGCCGAGAGCTGGTAGCTGGGGTCGAGGTCGCCGCCCCAGGCCCAGATGTACATGTCCACGCCCTCGTTGCCGTAGAGGATGTCGCTGAAGGCGCCCTCATCCATGACCTCGAGACGCACCTTGATGCCGACGCTCTTGAGGTACGGGACGATCATCTTGCCGGCGTTCACCTCGGGGGGGTAGTCGCTCAGGGCGACCAGCTTGAAGTCGAGCTTCTTGCCTTTGGCGTCCTCGCGCACGCCGTCGCCGTCGCGGTCGGTGTAGCCGGCCGCCTCGAGGATCGCCTTGGCCTTCTCGGGGTCGTAGGTGACAAGCTGGTCGGCCGGCGGCTCCCAGTGCCAGTCGCCCATGGCGGGCGAGAGCACCGACGTCCCCTCCTTCGCCACGTCGCTCATGCTTGTCCCCGCGATCCGCGTCTTGTCGATCGCCGCGGCGACCGCCTGACGGATGCGCACGTCCTGCAACAGGGGGTTGCCTTTGCTCTCCGGCGAGGTCCAGCAGTTGAAGGCGAGCATGGCGAAGCCGACCGTGGGGGCGGTGACCGTCCTGGAGCCCGGCACGCCGGCGATGGAACGCAGGGAGGTCGGGACCTGGAAGACGCCGAGGTCGAGGGTCCCGTTCTTGTAGTCCTGCACCAGGGCGTCTTCGGTCGTGTAGATCTGGAACAGCAGCGTGTTGATGTTCGGCCGGCCGGCGAAATAGTCCGGGTTGGCGGTCATCTTGACGAAGCTGCCCTTCTTGACCTCGTCGATCGCGAACGGGCCCGACCCGACCGTCGGCGGATCCTTGACCGTCTCGACCTTCTTGCCGGGGATCTTGCCCCAGAGATGCTCGGGGACGATGGGGATGTAGAGCCCTGTCATCAGGGCATTGGGCCTCGTGGAGGTGATGACGACGGTCGCCTCGTCGGGCGCCTCGACCTTGGTGACGTCCTTGAGGTACGACATATAGAAGTAGATCTGGTTGTCGAGGATGAGGTTGTACGTGAACGCGACGTCCTTCGCGGTGAGCGGCACGCCGTCGTGCCACTTCACGCCGGGACGGATCGTGAAGGTCCAGACCTTGCTGTCCGGGCTGGTCCGCCACTCCGTGGCCAGCTCGGGCACCGGCCGGTTGTTCACGTCGTACCAGGTGAGGAAGTTGTAGTTGAGGCGGAAGATCTCCCACGTCAGGCCCGAGTAGTTGACGAACGGGTTCATGCCGTCGATGTCGTAGCTGAAGCCCACCCTGAAGACGGGC